>CAZFUU010000058.1:0-3269 GCA_964522565.1 uncultured bacterium
CACCACACCATGCCGATTAAACTCGAAGACTACGCCGAACTGCTGGAAGACCTGACGGCCGCTTTCGAGGGGCTGGATGCCCGGTTCGTTTCCCTGGAGCCGGAAATCGATCGCATGGAAGGTGATGTGTTCGATCAGATCAGGATTGAAATTAAATTTTACGGCGCGTATTCACAGATCATGCAGTATCTTAAAAAAATCGAAACCAGTGACAAACTTGTCGGCGTCGAATCCGTTGACATGGAAATGGAAGAGGAGGGGGCAAAATACCCGCTGGTGACGATCCGGCTCTTTTCCTATTTGAGCGCGCGCCCGCCCGCCGTTGACAGCCGGGAAGCTGATTCTGCGGCCGCCAAGGCACCCGCCGTCAAGTCGCCCGAATTGTTTAAACTCAGCTCCAAGCCGTATGACACCACCCTGCAAGGGAATTACAAGCTCACGATGGTGATCTACGACGGCGGAAACTCAACCGCCCTGGTTAACGGGCAGGTGATGAAAATCGGTTCGATCCTTGACGAAAAAACGCTTGTCAGAATTGAAAGAAACGGTGTTTGGTTTTCAGAAAACGGAATTGAATATTTCCTAAAACTGGAGAGAACATGACACACGCCAGACCTTCAACATTCGGGAGAATCAATGCCTGGTTTCTTATTTTAATGTTTTGCGCGGGAATGGTGCGGCCGCCGGGGCTGTGGGCGCAGGAAAATATTGTTGGGGCTCTTCCACGCAATGTGGAAGGCGTCCTTGACACGCGGATTTCGCTGGATGTTCAGAACGCAGAAATCAAGGGTGTTTTGCGCAGTTTGGCCGAAAGCTTTAATCTCAATATCGTCGCGGGTGACAACATCAGGGGAAATGTCACGATTACGCTCAAAGATGTCCGGGTCGCGGACGCGCTTGATCTGATATTGGAGGCGTCCGGCTACATGTATCAGATGCGCGATAATATTATTGTCGTGATTGCACCCGAAAGCGAATTGATGACGGAAGTAATTGAATTGAATTACGTCAAGCCGTCGACGATTCGCTCTACGCTTCAGGCGTTTTTGAGTTCGAAGGGAAGTATCGAGGCCTCAGACGAAGAAAAGCGTATTGTCGTCAAGGAGCTTCCGGTTAACATGAAGGCGTTCCGCGAAAAAATTAACCAGCTTGATCAGCCCGTTCCGCAGATTCTGATTGAGGCGCGGATGGTTGAGGTTGAGGATTCCGACTGGACCGCCTTTGGCGTGCAATGGAATTCGAATATGAATATGCAGAATATGATTAAGGGTACCCATGTCGGGAAGGGGCCTCAGGGTTCACGTTATTTTCTTGAGCCGGGAAAAGCTTTCGGAAGCGATCCGGCCGGGCTTGCCACGAGCGATTCCGCGAGTTTTGGGCTGAATTTACCTGAAACATCAACTGATCTGCCGGCCGGCCAGTTGTCGCAGGGTTTTACGCTTGGGAGGGTCAATTCCGCCGTAACGATTGACGCGTTAATCAAAAAAAGCAAAGCGTCTTTGCTCGCGAGCCCTACCATTTCCACGCTTGACGGTCAGGAAGCGCGGATTATTATCGGTGAAAAATATCCGTTTCGTGAAAACACATTGACCGCCGTTGGGACGACGGAAACGACCAAATTTATCGATATCGGCACGGCGCTTCGCGTAACGCCAAACGTATTAAGAAGCGGCGATATCATGCTCGATATCCATCCGGAAGTCAGCTCTCTGAATGAATCTCTTGCGGCAGGCCCGCGCATCAACACACGCGAGGCCTCGACCCGCGTGATGGTCAAAAACGGACAAACCGTCGTGATCGGTGGACTCCTGCGCAATGACCAGACCGTGATTCATCAGAAAATTCCGATTTTGGGAAATTTGCCGTTTATCGGCGTGGCGTTTAAGAACAAGAGCACCAAGTATGTCGTCAAGGAGCTTGCGGTTTTTATCACGCCTTATATTCAAAACCCCATGGTAGCGGTGGATGAGACGAGGCCGGCCGAAGACGCTTTATCGCCGAAAATTTTCTATGACAGGGGCGTGGCCATGCTGGATGAATTCAGTGTTGAGTCACTCCGTAAGCCGGAAAGCCAGAGGCATAACGAAGCGATCGGATTCCTGATGACGGTCGTGAAAAATTTCCCCAACTCGGAATACGCGGACGCCTCGCTGTATATGCTGAACCGGATTTACGCCGAAAAACTCGGCGATCCCGTTCGCGCGGCGGCGATGTGGAAACAGCTCAGGGAAAATTATCCCGACAGCATCTATCTTCACCGGGGATACATGAAAGAAGAACAGAACGTTTCCAAACAGAGCCGAAAGAAAGAGAAAAAGCAGAAGAAAAACTAAAAAAAACGTAATGAACGTGACGTTTCTGCTTGATTCATAAAAGGGAAAGGATTTGCCGGGTGATTCCGTACAAGTATACCGTTCAGGACCAGCGCGGAAAGACCATTAGAGGCATTCTGGAGGTGGATGACCGCGCCTCGCTGCTCGAATTTTTCCGGGACCGGAAATACCGCGTGCTTTCGGTAGACCCCGCCAATCAGCTGGATTTAATCGTTCGCGTCATTTGGGAGCAGTTAAACGGTGTTCGCCGGGATCAGGTGATTATGTTTACGCGTCAGCTTGCGACGTTAATTCATTCCGGTTTGCCGCTGTCGCAGGCGCTCGAGAGCTTGGCATGGCAGGAGCGCAACCAGTCGTTCAAAACGGTAATTGAAATGGTCAATAGCGATATCAAGCGGGGAAAGACGTTAAAAGACGCGTTATCGCGCTTTCCCAAGCTGTTTTCGAGTTTGTATACGGGCATGATTGAATCGGGGGAAGCGGCCGGAATCCTTGATCAGGTGCTGGAGCGGTTGTCTCAAATCGGGATGCAGGAACTGGATGTCCGGACGAAAGTGCGCTCGGCTTTTACGTATCCGATTATTCTGGTCGTTGTGGCAATTCTCGTTGTCGTGTTTCTTTTGGTCGGAGCCGTTCCGAAATTCCTCGATATTTTCAAGGCCTCGAGCGCGGAATTGCCCGTCGCGACGGCTGTCCTGTTGTCTGTCAGCGGATTTTTGAACAAATTCTGGTATCTGATCGCCGGAGCTATTGCCGCGGCTGGGTGGTTCAGCGCGCACTATTACCGGACTCCGGCCGGCCGGCTTTTTTTTGACCGGCTGGTCCTGCGAATGCCGGTTTTTGGCGCGTTATACCTGAAAGTGATGGTCGCAAGGATGACGCGGTCGATCAGCGCGCTCACCAAAAGCGGGATCCCGCTTCTTAAGGCGCTTGAAA
>CAZFUU010000058.1:3279-8717 GCA_964522565.1 uncultured bacterium
ATGTCGTTTTGCTGAAGGCGCTTGACGATGTCCGCGTCGGCGTGAGTCAGGGCAGAAGCTTGACGGATCTGTTTCAGAAGACGGAAATTTTTCCGGCGATGGTGATTCAGATGGTTTCAGTCGGCGAAAGTACCGGCAAGCTGGATGAAATGCTTGGGGAGGTCGCGGCGTTTTACGAAACCGAGCTGGAATATGTCCTGCGCAGCATCACGTCCTCGCTTGAGCCGATCCTGCTGCTGTTCATGGGGCTGATGGTCGGATTTATCGCGCTGGCGGTGTTAATGCCTGTTTTCAATTTGGTCAAAGTATTCCGATAATATCGAGAAAGGGTTGGTGAATGATATGCGACAGCATGTGTTTAAAACGGCGGTGTTGGCGGTTGCCCTGCTGATGGGCACGGCAGGGACGGGGCTTTGTGAAGACAATTATTTCGTCCGCGCGGGCGAGAAGTTCGGGCGGGGTTTGTATAATGTCGCGTATTCAGGGCTGGAAATTCCCAAGTCGATGGAGCAGGGGTTTGTCTCCGACCAATTGTATAAAATGGTTTTACTCGACCCGTTGCGGGGCGCGATGCGCACGCTTCAGCGGGCGTTCGTGGGCGTGTATGAAATCGTCACGTTCCCATATCCCCAGAAACCGATTTTGTATCCGGTTTATATTATGCCGGATATGCGTGAATATTTGTTTTATATGGAAGATGACGGCGGGCCGTAGCCAAGAAATGGAGCTTAAAACATGAAAATACAAAAATCGGGGTTCACCCCGTTAGAGACGTCATGCACGCATCGTTGTGGTGGTAAATTTTTTTCTCATGGTGATAGTTTGGACATGAATTCAAAAAGCGATGTGCGGAAACGGCGTTGCCGTTTCCTGTCTCTATCGGGGTTCACCCCGTCATTTCTGGGGTCAGACCCCAAAGCACCCAAAAAAAGTTTTAGGTTTAGTGTGATAAGTTTTAAGTTGGCAGATTCTTTTAATCTTAAAACTCAAAACCCAAACCCAAAAACATGAAAATACAAAAGTCGGGGTTTACCCTTATTGAAATACTTGTTGTGGTGGCGATTATCGCCATTATGGCGCTTGCGATTTTGCCGAATTACATCGGATTTGACGTGGACGCGCGTGTCGTGACGACAAAGAGCAATCTTTCCACCCTGCGGAACAGAATTTCGCTGTATCGCGCCAAGGAGGGAGCATATCCGGCGTCATTGAGGGATTTGATCACTAAAACCTATAATGACGCGGGGATACAGAAACCATACTTGAGGGAAATTCCGTCCGAGCTTATTTCCGACAAAAAAGGCAATGCTACATTCCGGGATCAGTTGGCGGCAAAGGGGTTTACGAATACGGGAGGATGGCTCTATCTGACCGATCGGGCGGACGTCGTGATTAACCACAACCGGGAACTGGACAAGGCATGGGAAAGCTATGCGGGCCAAAAGCCGTCGGAGTGGTAATCCTTCACAAGAACGCGGCTCGATTCTGATTGCCTGCCTGATTATTTTATCCACGCTCACTATTTACGGCGCCGTTCTTGTCAGCGCTGTTTACGAGCGCTCGATTCATGTCTCGACCGAACTTGACCGCATTCAGGCATTTTATCTTGCCGAAGCCGGCCTTGCCAAAGCCATCCATGAAGTCAAATCAATGCGCGACCGTGACGGGGACGGCCTGGGGAATATACCCCGGACCCGATTAGGCCGCGGAGTTTATTCGGCAAGCCATGACCCCGGATCTTTGGTCATTACAGGGATCGGTGATGTGAACGGAATTGAGCGGAGAATAAGGATACGTTATGAAGGCGTGTGAAAAAAGTTTTAGGTTTGGGGTAATCAGTTCTAGGTTTGTTGATTGCTTAAAACCTAAGACTCAAAACTTAAAACTTAAAACAGGTTTCACCTACATCGAAATGCTGGTGGTCGTGGCGCTTGTCGCCATTTGTTTCGTTCCGCTTTTGCATATGTTTGCCCAGTCGATGGATGAAGTGATGGCATACAGCACCTTGGGGACAGCGACGCTTCTGGCCCGTGACACGATGGAGGAAGTGAAAAATATACGGCTGACCAAAGATCAGATACGGCGGACGGGCGAGGTCTGGATCCCGGCACAGAAAGATCCGCCGATTGAAATGAACGGGACGAAGTGGCGTATTCAAAGAACGGCTGTCTCGGGAACGGATCCTCTCGAGATTCGTGTCGCGGTATTTCAATATGAGGATTTAAGTTCGCCGGTGGTCGAGCTGGTGACGATAATTGAGGATGTATGAACAGAGAACAGAGAACAGAAAACAGAAGTCAGAAGTCAGAGGACAGAAGGCAGAAAACAGAAAACAGAAGCCAGACGAGTTTTTTCTTTCATTCTGTCCTCTGTTCTCTGTCCTCTGTCCTCTCCGTTCGCTTTAAAAGGGCGAACGGATTAACACTGATCGAGGTGTTGGTCGCGATATCCATCGCTTCGATATTAATTCTCGGCATCTCCGGTTTGCTCGATACCGCTTTGACCTCATGGCAGTTTTCGCTCGAGGAAGCCAATATTTCGAAACTCGCGGAAGAAACCATGCTCCGGATGGCGGACGGTGATTACGGACTGCCCGGCATACGAGCCGCCATGGAAATGGTGGAAGCCGCGCCCGGGTCAATCGCGTTTGTCCCATTATGGACTGATGTTTTTGACCGGATTCCGGATGACGGAAAATTTGTGTTATCCAGGCGCGTCCGGACTGGAAGTGTTTCGCCGACGGGAGAAATTCGTTTCCCGGGAAAAGGTTCGTTTCAGCCATACTGGATGAAACTGGAGACAGACGGAGCGGGCGGGCGGCAATGGGCTGAATTCGGTTTTCCGATCGCGAAAGGATCTATCGTCCGGATTTCCTATCAACCCGACCATCAGGTGCATCCGGAAATGATCATGCGTTATGAGTGGAACCGGAAAGAAAGACGGGTTTTACGCACCTATAACAAGGAATCCTCCGATTTTAATTTGAAACGAAGCGAGATCTACGCGAGCGAAGTTGAATTCGTGTATTTAGACGGTTCTGCCCGCGAACTGGCGATTACGCGCGAAGACAGCCGCAAAAGAAGCCAATTGATTCATATTACGGCTGTGAAAATCAAGGCCACGTTTCAGGGAAAACAGCTTACCCGGACATCCGAAACCTTTGTCAATATCCGCGCGCTGGGAAAAGGAGGGCACGGCATTATTTTATCGCCGGGCATTCAAATCCCGATCCCAAACAGCAAAGACATTCAGGTCCTTCGCCTGGTGAATTTTTCAAACGTTCGCGAAGGAACGGTTCTCGCCATCAAAATCCACTCGCCCAAGGGCGACAAGGCGTATCGCGTTCGCTTGTTTCTCGGCGATGATGGGGGACGGCCGGTGTTGCGGAAGCAAGAAGTGTATTATCCCGAAGATCAATTGGTGTTCGAGAGTATTGAAACCCGGTCACTCCGGCACGGTTATGATTTTTTAAAGATTGGCTTCGGCGGGCTTTATGATTATGATGATGACCCGAACGTCGCCGACAAGGTTCTTTTTTTGGACGACCCCGTTTATCTTGAAGCGGAAAAAATGGACACGGAAAGCGTCATGTTGGTCGTCAGGCCATAATACATACTAACGATTCGAAGGGGGTATGATATGAAATACGGACGGTGGATTCAATTTCTTGCCGTATTCGCTCTGCTGTTGTCAATGGGGCAGGCGCGCGGCTGGGCGGTCAATCCGCTGCTCGCCAAAGACCGGGACGTCAAAGCGAAAAGCGGAACATTTGAGGCCATGACCGCCGGCAATGTGCGGCAGGAATTATTATCGGGGATGTCCAATTATATGACGGTCGAAACCGGCACCGTCAGAAACGGGGAGCAAATTCCGCTGCCGCGGTTTCAGGACGGCAGGGTTGCGCGGCGCGACGAATGTAAATATATCGTCTCACCGAATGAAATGAGTACCGCCATGACATTTCTCGGCGGGGCGGGCGCGTATTTCATTAAATGCTCTGTCGATTCTGATGGTTATGTCCACGCCTCGCTGTATCAATATGACGGCGCGGGACGTGAGTACGACATTGTCGCCGACAAAAGCTATGATTCTCTGAAAGAGTATTATAAAACAATCGGGACGCAATACCCGGGCAGTGAGGATTTCAGGGATAAACTGACGGCTACCGCCAAACACAAGGTCATCGCGAATTATATGGTGATTGCGATCAGGTCGGAGTAAAGCAATTTTTTCGCGGGCAGGGGAAGGTGGGAAAATGAAAAAATGGATAGCCGGCGTTGATATCGGAGGCACAAAAATCTCGGTTGTGCTGGGTCGTCCAAGTGGAAGGATTGCCTCTAAACGAGTGTTTCCCGCCTATCCGGATGACGCCGAAAAATCCTGCCGTGCAATTTGCGACGTGATTCGCAGCGCGTTGAAAGCCCAAGGGAGTTCCCCCGAAGAGGTTGAAGGGGTCGGCATCTGTGCCCCGGGCCAAATTGATGTTCCGCGCGGAGTGATTGTTACCTCGCCGAATCTCCCGGGTTGGCGCAACGTCGAAATCAGAAAAAGAATCGGGCGCGCCGTTGGTTTGCGTGTCGAAGTTGAAAATGACGCGAATGCCGCCGCGTTGGGCGAAAAATGTTTTGGGGCAGGAAAGGGGATTGAAGATTTTATTTATGTCACGGTCAGTACGGGAATCGGCTCCGGCATTATCGCGAACGGGTCGCTTGTCCACGGGGCAAGCGGCGTAGCCGGAGAAATCGGGCACATGACGGTTGTGATGAATGGCAATGCGTGCGGATGCGGGAAAAGGGGCTGCCTGGAGGCGCACGCGAGCGGGACCGCGATGGCAAAGGCCTGTCAAAAGGCCTTGAGCGAGGGATGTCGGTCACGATACTTTGCCCGCATTGAAACGCGGAAAATTACGGGTGAAACTGTGGCTCAGGCCGCGAAGATGGGCGATCGGCTTGCGATCGGCGTGCGCCGTGAGGCGGCGGGATATCTGGGGTTCGCGCTTGGTAATGTGATTAATTTATTGAATCCTTCTCGTGTGATTTTAGGCGGAGGCGTGATGACGTCTGTCCATCATTTCTGGGAGCCGATGATTGAGGCGGTTCGCAGGGAGGCCTGGCCATTTCATTATCAATCATGTAAAATCATGCGCACGAAATTGGCAGGCAGAGCAGGTGACCTGGGCGCGATGGCGCTTGTGATGGGGAAGAAATAGTTATAAGTAGTAGGTCTTAGGTTAAAGGTTTAGAGACATCATGGGCCGATATGGGCATTTGGCTCTCCCGGCACTTTTTAAAATATATTGAAGTATTCTCGCCCGCGCGAAACACCGGATGGTAAAATGAAAATAGTTTTTTGCGTCTGTAGCTTCCGCTTGCTGTTTTGCAGCAAGACGGATCCGTCCTCGGCGGAGCCGAGGCGGACAATTTCCGCCAAAATTCATG
>CAZFUU010000059.1:0-8524 GCA_964522565.1 uncultured bacterium
CGCCAAAATGAAACGGCTCGCGCTCACGCCGGCATATACCCGTTACATTAAAATTTCGGAGGGATGTGACCGGCGATGTTCTTTTTGTACCATTCCCGCGTATCGGGGCCGGTACCGGTCCAGGCCGGTCAATGACGTCGTGACGGAAGCCCGCAAGCTTGCCGCGGGAGGCGCGCGGGAGCTTATCGTCACCGGACAGGACACGACTTTTTACGGGATGGATTTGAGACGAAAGTATCTTTTGCCGGCGCTACTCCGTGAACTCGATCAAATCAGCGGCTTGCGATGGATCCGCCTTCTCTATGCCTATCCGAACGCGGTGACTTCCGAACTCATCGACACGGTCGGGCAGGGGCGCAAAATTTGCCGTTACCTGGATTTGCCGCTTCAGCATGTCAGCGACCGTATCCTGAAGTTGATGCGCAGGGGAACGGCAAAAAAGGAAATCGTCTCGCTTTTGAATCGTTTGCGTTCAGGCATCCCGGGGTTGGCGATACGCACTGCTTTTATCGTCGGATTTCCGACAGAGACCGAAGAAGAATTTGAAGAGCTGAAAGAATTTATCCGTGAATCCCGTTTTGACCGGTTGGGGGTTTTTAAATATTCGCGTGAAGAAGCGACTTTGGCGGGAAGGATGAAAGGACAGGTGCCCGAAGAGGTCAAGTCACGCCGATTTGATGAAATCATGCGGCTTCAACGCCGGATTTCAGCCGCCAGGAACAAGGAGTTGGTCGGGAAGAATATGGAAGTCCTTATCGAAAAAGAAGATGTGAAAATCCCGGGTGTATTTATCGGGCGAACGTTTCGTGACGCTCCCGATATCGACGGGGCCGTTTATGTCCATTCTGCGCCCAAAAATGCGGGCGGGATCCGGCCGGGGGATTTCGTGCTCGCGAGAATAACGGGCGCAAAAACGTATGATTTAACGGGAAATTTTGTTAAGATACTTCCATGACTGTGACGCCGAATCAATTAACCATGTTCAGGATTGTTTTGGCGATTATTATGCCCGTTGTTGTTTTGGCGGGCCGTTCTCCCGTTTTTTTTCTGGCGGCGATTTTGGGTTTTACGGTGGCGCTTGTCACCGACTGGTATGACGGAAAACTCGCGCGCGAAAAAAACCTCATTTCCAATTTCGGGAAAATCGCCGACCCCATCGCCGACAAGCTCCTGATTTTGGGGCTGTTCAGTGCCTGCGCCGCGCTGAATGCCTATTCCGTATGGTGGCTTGTTTTTATTTTTCTCCGCGAGCTGGTGGTCACCTGGGCGCGGCTGGTTCTGCTCCGGAAGGGCAAGGTGGTGCCGGCGGAGCAGGCGGGAAAACTGAAAGTGGGATTTCAGGCGGGATCGATTTACGCGTCTTTTCTTTTTTTGATGTTTCAGGGAAGCGGTTTTTTCATTGAGCCGGCCTTTGGTTTTTTGAACATGCTCGGCATTGTGCTCGCGAATGGCGCGACGCTTTATTCGGGCGCGATGTTTTTTTTCGGAATCTTTGAGGTCAAACGCGCGCGGCTTGCGTACGCGATTGCCACTTTCGGTTTTATCGGAAAGCTTCCGTTTGCGCCCGGGACATGGGGCAGTGTAATGGCTGTCCCGATTGTATGGCTTGCCGGAAGCGCCACGGTTGAGCTGATTTTTATTTTGGTGATTTTGTCGGCCGTCGGAATCTGGGCCGGCGGACGGGTCGCGCGGGCGTTTTTAGACCCGGACCCCGGCGAGGTGGTGATTGACGAAGTTTGCGGAATGATTCTGGCGCTGATGTTTATTCCGTTGAACGCGTGGACAGTCGCGCTTTGTTTCCTGCTGTTTCGCATTTTTGATGTGGTGAAGCCGTTTGGCATTCGCTGGCTTGAGAAAAATTTGCCCGGCGGATGGGGAATTATGATGGATGATATTGCCGCGGGGCTGATTACGAATTTATTGGTCAGGGGATTGATCTGCTTATGGCCGGCACTCATCGCCTGATCGGCAAGTTAAAACGCATCCTGGCGTCAAAAAACCTTCTTGTCGCGACCGCCGAAAGCTGTACGGGCGGCCTGCTGGCGAAATATCTGACCGACTTCCCCGGCGCGTCAAAATATTACGCGGGCGGCGTTGTCTCCTACGCGAATGCCGCGAAAATATCTTTGCTCGGCGTCGGCAAGGCGAATCTGAGAAAACACGGCGCGGTTTCGCGTCAGGTAGCGGGTCAAATGGCGCGGAATATTCGCCGGAAATTAAAGGCGTCGCTTGCGGTTTCGATTACCGGTATCGCGGGGCCGGGCGGGGGATCGATTCATAAACCTGTCGGCCTGGTCTATATCGGCGTCAGTGATTCTCAAAAGACCAAAGTGCATCGTTTTATATTCCGGGGCAGCCGCGCCGCGGTTCGAGAACAATCGGTTCAAAAAGCGGCCGGGTTGCTGTTGACATGGGCGAGCAGGCGGTAAGAGCTTTCCTGGCGCTTCCGCTTTCTCCGGAGAACAAGGCAGCGGTTTGGAAAATCCTGCGTCCGCGGATTGAGCGATACGGGGTTTTCCGGGAGATCCCTTGCGAAAACTGGCATTTAACCCTGCATTTTTTCGGCCGGCTGAGTCACAGCGAAATTGAAATGCTGAGCCGCTCATTGACGCCGTTTTTCTCCGGATGCCAACCTCTGACGATTCGGATTGAAGGAGCCGGCGCTTTCCCTTCGCTTTCAAAGGCCAGGATTGTCTGGGTCGGCGTCAAGGAAGCGCGCGGCCGTCTGCGAACACTTTCCGGCCGCCTTAACGGCCTTCTGTCCCGGCTCGGCTTTGAGCCCGAAGCGCGGCCGTTCGTTCCTCATATTACGGTTGCGCGCCTTAAAAATTCAGCGGCGCCCGTTCGGATTGAGCAAAGCGACTTCCCGCGCTTTGCCTCAGAGCCGGAAACAGTTGATTCCGTTATGCTTTACCGCAGCATTTTATCCTCTTCCGGCGCCGAATATATGCCGCTCGCCGGCTTTCCGTTAGGCGCGGGCGGCTGAATTCGCTCATCCTGTTCCAGCATATTTTTCAAGAAATACCTTTCTAAAAAGCTGAAATATGTCGAAAATTATATGGACTCATAGGGGGTGCCCGCCTTGCAAGAGGGCCGCGCGGGCGTTATACTTAATTCAACAGAACCGGCAACGGAACATTCAACCTCGGAATGTGCATGAAGAAATTAGGGGAAATCCTGATCGAGCAGGGCGCTATCAGCGATAAACAGCTGGCGCAGGCGCTCGAGCGCCAGAAGAAAGAATCCGGCCGAATGCTCGGCGAGTTGATGGTGGACATGGGGTATGTCTCCGAGGAGCAGATTATCGCCGCGCTGGCCAACCAGTTTAAAATACCTTATTTGCCGCTTACCAATTTCAGTTTTAACGAAACGCTTGCCGACGCGATTCCGAAAGAACTGATGAAAAAATACATGTGCCTTCCGATTGACCGGATTGGCAATTTGCTGACAGTCGTGATCGCCGACCCGACCAACGAAGAGGTGGTCAAGGAACTGGAATCGGTGACCAAAAACAAGATACAGCTTTTTGTAGGAACCGTCACCGATATCGCGTGGGCGATCCAGAAACATTTCGGAGTTCGCGTCGAGGCCCACAGGGATGCTGACCGGAAAGTAAAGGAAATTTCATTCCGCGCGGCGACCGGAAACAGAAAAAAGGAAGATGAATCGTTGCCGCCTTCCTGAAATTCGCGCGGGAAAACCCAAGGCATGATAGAAACAGTTCGCTAATCGATGGTGAGACAGATGGAAAGCAAACGGTGGGATCATCAGATTCTTGACAAGCTCATCAGCAGGGGGCTGATCGGCGAGCAGGACGCCGCGCTCGTTCTGAGCGAACAAAAGGACGGGCAAAGAACCGCCATTGAAGTGATTGAGGAGCGAAAACTGGTCGATCCCCAGACATTCATTGCGTTTCTCAGCGGAGAATTTCATTGCCCGCCCGTCAATCCCAATTTATTCCGGATTCCGGAGGAAATTATCCAGATCGTCCCGGCCCAATACGCGATTGAAAAACGCGTCCTGCCTATTTCCATTCATGAAAACGCCCTCACGGTGGCGATGGAAAATCCAAACGACCTGTCGGTCATCGATGATTTGAAGGCGATGACAAACATGAGAATCCGGCCGGCCGTCACGTTTCCGCTTGAGCTCAAACTGTCTTTGCAGAAATATTACCATCACGGAGAAACGCAGGAGGTTCCTCAGTCGTCGGAGGAAACAATCGAAGAACTGATCCGGATCGTGCAGGAGCAAAAACAGGATGAAGCCGAAATTAAAACGGTCGATTTGCTCAGACAGGCGCAGGAGACGCCCGTCATTAAGGTCGCAAACGCCTTGCTGGTTGACGGAATCCGCCGCCGAGCCAGCGACCTTTTCATCGAGCCGTGGGAACGCGCCGTGCGCGTCCGGTGCCGTGTGGACGGCCTGCTTGAAGAGGTGAAATCCGCGCCCAAAAGCATCTCCTCCGCGCTGGTTTCCCGTTTTAAAGTCATGAGCCATCTCGATATCGCCGAGCGGCGGATTCCGCAGGACGGCCGCTTCAAAATCAAGGTCCAGAACAGGGAAGTCGACGTGCGCGTTTCCATTCTGCCGACGTCGCACGGTGAAAAGGTGTGTTTGCGTATTCTCGATAAAAAAGCGCAGTCCTACAGCATCGACAAGCTCGGCTTCACGTCCCGGGAACTTTCGATCCTGAAAACCAGCGTCCTGAAGCCGCACGGCATGATTCTGGTCACGGGGCCGACCGGCAGCGGGAAAACGACGACGCTTTATTCCGTCTTGAAATTTCTGGATTCTCCCCAGAAAAATATCACGACGGTCGAAGATCCGGTGGAATATCAGGTGGACGGCATCAACCAGGTCAATGTCCGCGAAGCGATCGGGCTGACGTTTCCCGGCGCCCTCAGGTCAATTTTGCGGCAGGACCCGGACATTATCCTCATCGGCGAAATTCGCGACCTGAACACGATGGACATCGCGATCAAGGCGGCGTTGACCGGCCATCTGGTTTTAAGCACGCTTCACACGAACGACACCTCCAGCGCGATTGTCAGGATGATCAACATGGGGATTGAGCCGTTTTTGATCACCTCCTCCCTGATTATGATTTCAGCCCAGCGCCTGATAAGAAAATTATGCAATGCCTGTAAATCCGAAATGGTTCCCGAAAAAGGATTGATTGAGAAGCTGAATCTCGAACCGGGCCGGAAGTATACATTTTATAAGGCGGTTGGCTGTGAGAAGTGCCGCTCCATGGGGTATTCCGGCCGGTCGGTCATCACGGAAATTTTGCAAATGACGCCTGAAGTCAAGGAACTGATTATGAAGAAGGGAAACGCCGAGGAAATTAAAACGCTCGCGCGCCAGCAGGGGATGACGACCTTGAGGCAAAGCGGCGTTCAAAAAGCGATTGCGGGCGAGACGACGCTGGACGAAGTATTCCGCGTGACCGCGGGTGACCAGGAAATAGAGGTCGGGTGATTTTATGGCCACGGGCGATATTATCGATATTTTAAAAAAGTCGGATTTGATCAAACAGCCGGACATGGAGCGCGCGCAGGCCACGCAGCGGGCCACGGGAAAAAAATTACTTCAGGTGCTTGTCGAAGAGAGTATGGTGGCCGAACGTGATTTGATGCTTCTTTTGAGTTCCGCGCTCAACATTCCCGTCATGAACCTCTCTGCGCTTAAAATTGACTCGAAAGTGATTGAGCTGGTCCCCCAAAAAGTTGCCGAGCGATACCAGTTAATTCCGATTTCCAAAATCGGAAACACCCTTTCCGTCGCGATGAGCGATCCGCTCGATTTGATGGCGCTTGATGACCTGAAAGAAATCACCAAGTGTGAAGTCCAGCAAATCATCGTTTCCGCCAAGGACATCCAAACGGCTATTGAAACCTATTATTCCGACATGATGAAATTTGACGACATGCTCGAGGACATTGACTCGGAATCTGTCGAAGTCATCACCGGCACGAAGTCCGGGCCGGGCGGGGACGAAACATTTTCAGCGGATGAAGCGCCCGTCATCCGGATGGTGAACGTGATTTTACAGGAAGCCATTCGCAGCCGCGCTTCCGATATTCATTTTGAGCCCTATGAAAACCGTTTGCGAATTCGCTACAGGATCGACGGGGGGCTCCACGAAATGTTCGCGCCGCCCAAACAAATGTATAACGCCCTCCTCACGCGCATGAAAATTATTTCAGATCTGGACATTACCGAAAAACGCGTCCCGCAGGACGGCCGTTTCAAGGCGCGCCTTGAAAACAAGGAAATCGATTTTCGCGTTTCCATTCTGCCCACGCATCACGGCGAAAAAGTCGTTCTCCGGATTCTGGACAAATCCAATATCAAAACGGGGCTGGAGGTGCTCGGATTCACGCCCGACAGCGTCGGTAAAATGCACGAAGCTATCAAACGTCCCTACGGCATGGTGCTCGTGACCGGCCCGACCGGCAGCGGAAAATCAACCACGCTTTACGCCGTTCTCAACCAGCTGAATACGAAAGACCGTAACATCATGACCGTTGAGGACCCGATTGAATACCAGATTGAAGGCATCACGCAAACGCAGGTCAATCCCGATATCGGGCTGACCTTTGCCAGCGGCCTGCGGTCATTGCTGCGGCAAAGCCCGGACGTGATTTTAGTCGGGGAAATCCGGGATGGAGAAACGGCGGATATTGCCGTTAAATCAGCATTGACCGGCCATCTGGTTTTCAGCACGCTTCATACGAACAATGCCGCGGGCGCCGTGACCCGCCTGCTGGACATGGGCGTCGAGCCGTTTCTGATTTCCTCATCGCTGATTGTGGTGACGGCACAGCGGCTGATGCGGCGGAATTGCACGCGTTGCCGCGAGTCGTATACCGTTCCGGAACATGTGCTGGCGCGAATGGGCGTGAAACATGACTGGGTCAGGAAAGTGAAAGCCACCCAGGGCGCCGGATGCAGTTATTGCCGGAACACCGGTTATCGCGGCAGGATCGCGACGATGGAAGTGTTGCCCGTCGATGAGGAAATTCAGGAAATTATCGTCCAAAACCGCTCATCGGGTGAAATCGACGCCTTGGCGAGAAAGAAGGGAATGAGGCCGTTGTTTGAAGACGCCCTGGTTTCATTCCAGAGCGGGGAAACGACGCTGGAAGAAGTTCTACGCGTGACGATTGTGGATGAATAGAGCGGCCGATAGGGCGGGTTGAAAGGCCGCGGAAAAGGTTTGAAAGGGTTTGAATATGCCAAAATACGAATACCTGGTTAAAGATCGGGAAGGCAAAAGCATCACCGGCACGCAGGAAGCCGGCGACGTGAATACGATTATTGAAGCCCTGAGACAGCAGGGATACATGATTATTCGCGTCAATGAGGCCAAACAGAAATTCCAGATTTTTTCCAAGCCGTCGGACGGGGGCAGGAAACGCAGGAGAATCAAGGCCGACGATATCGTCGTGTTTTCGCGCCAGCTGGCGACGATGGTCGAAGCGGGCGTGCCGCTTGTGCAGGCGCTCGCGATTTTGGCCGAGCAGGCCGAAACCGTAACGATGCAGGAAGTGGTCATCAAACTTCACGACGATGTGGAAAGCGGACAAAGTTTGTCGGAGGCGCTCGACAGGCACCGGAAAGTGTTTAACGAACTGTTCATCAGCATGGTGCGCGCCGGAGAATCCAGCGGAAGCCTCGAAGAAATTCTGGACCGCGTCGCGACTTATATTGAAAAAACGGTCGCGCTGCAAAAAAAGATCAAGTCCGCGCTTGTGTATCCGGCGGTCGTGGCCACCATGGCACTTGTGATTACAATGGGAATGCTGACATGGGTCGTTCCGAAGTTTGCCGGAATTTTTACCAGCTTGAACGCGGAACTGCCCGGCCCCACACGGATATTGCTTGACGTGAGCGATTTCTTGCGCGCGAACTTTTTGCTGGTGAGCATCGGAACGGGGATCGCAATCTTCATCCTCTGGCGGTTTATCAACACGAAAGGCGGCCGTTTGTGGTATGACAGCACGAAGCTGAAACTGCCCGTGTTCGGCCCGTTGCTGCTCAAAGTGGCGATCAGCAAATTTTCCAGGACGCTGGCGACGCTGATCAAAAGCGGCGTTCCGATCTTGGCGTCCCTTGAAATTGTCGCGAAAACTTCAGGCAACCGCCTGATTGAAAATATCGTCGGCGAAGTAGGCGTCGCCATCAAGGAGGGCGAATCCATTTCCGTCCCGCTCGGTAGAAAAAGAGTTTTTCCTCCGATGGTTGTGCGAATGATCGCGGTCGGCGAGGAAACCGGCGAACTTGAGAAAATGCTTTCCAAAATTTCCGATTTTTACGATGTGCAGGTGGATACGTCCGTTGACGGCTTGACGTCCATGATCGAACCGCTCGTGATCGCGTTTTTGGGGACGGTCATCGGCGCGATTGTGATCGCGATGTTCCTGCCGATCCTGACGTTGACGTCCGCCATGAATTGATAACCTCCGCACGGCGTTCAACCCGGTGCGGGCAGCCAAACAAATGATCAACGGCTGAAACG
>CAZFUU010000060.1:0-8475 GCA_964522565.1 uncultured bacterium
GACGGTCAAAGCGGTTGGGTAATTCATTGTAACAGGGAGTGAAAATGACGATTGCTTTCGCGATTTTAATTTGCTTTCTTGCCGGAATCGCCAGCGGTGTGTTCGGAATCGGCGGGGGAATGGTGCTTGTGCCGCTGCTACATTACGGGCTCAAAATGAACATTCACGCGGCGATCGGGACGTCTCTTGCCATGATTATTCCCGCGGCTATCGCGGGCGCTATACGCCATGGGATGCACGGACATGTTGACTGGAAGATTGTGTTTTTATCCTGCGCTTTTCTGATCGTCGGGGCGTATCTGGGCGCGACAATTTCCGTGAAGCTGGACGCCCATCTGCTGAGAAAAATGTTTGCCGCTCTCCTCGTTCTCGTCGCCATCAAGATGTTCCTCGACTAAACCCCTTCATTCGGGGTCGGGCTCGGCGGTACAGGGGTGAACTTTTAGGGATCAAATATTTTGGGTCAGACCCTCTGCATGCTTAGGATCTGACCCCGGAAAATCCACCTCTGTACCTTCAGGCCCGACCCCAAGCTATTAAAATACTTTCTAAAAAACTTGAAAAACATAAGCTAATCATGTATACTTTTTAAACTTTCGCCCTTCGGATAATATACCTCATAAACGACCGACTGGCGGGGTAAATTTGCATGGGATTCGAGGGGGAAACGGGTTCATGAGGGGAAATTCCCGAATTATCAGAGCGATCGCGGCGGTGACGGTTTTCTTCTTTATGTGGGAATCGGCGACCGCGCAAGCCATTCCGGCGTTAGCGCTTCTTCCTAAAAATGCGGGCTCCGTTCAATCCGTTCCTCCCGCCTCCGGAAAAACCGCCATTCTGGTATTAAACGCGCACACATCCTCCGACGCGCAGAAAAACATCGCCAATCTTCTTCAGTTTTTTCAATCGCAGGGAATCGGCCTCGTGGGGCTGGAAGGCGCGGACGATAAAATTGACGGAAAAATGTTCCGGAAATTCCCGCACAAGGACGCGCTCCGGAAAGCCGCGTGGCAAATGGTGACAGAAGGAAAACTGACCGGCGCCGAATATTATTACGTCACGGCCGAAACATTGCCCGCCTTTTACGGCCTCGAGGACAAACAGATTTACCTCCAAAACCGTGACGCCTTTGTCGGCACGATGGAGACGGCCGAAAAATTGAAATTGGAAATCGAAATGCAGGCGGCGCAACTCGAACAACAAAAAAACAAAATCTATTCTAAAGAACTCAGGCGTTTCGACAGCGCTGTCAGCCGCTTCCGCAGCCACGAAATCAGTTTTCTCGACTACGCGCGCCAATTGATCGATACCGCCCGCGGCGCGCGGTTCGCCCTTCCGGAGTTTCCGCAGATTTACGCCCTCGCCAGCGCCCTCGAAAAACAGGGCAAGTTCAGTGAAAATAAGGTGGAGAAGGAATGGGAAGAAATAAAAGAATTAAGAATTAAGGATAAAGGATTAAGAAACGAAGAAACGAATTCCCTTAATTCTTATTCCTTAATCCTTAATCCTGATTCTTCTGCCGATCTCATCGATCAATACCAGTCCCATTATCAAAAACTCACTGACTTTATTACGTCCCGCGACATCAGCATTTCCGCCCACAAACACCTCCGCCGCTACGTCGAATGGCTTGGAGCTATTTCGGTGATTGATTCCCGGAAACTTTTTGACGAATTCGAAGCCATCACGCCGGAAATTTACGGGCGGCTCGCGAAATCAGACGAAGAAAAAGAACTCATCGCCGCCTCGCGCGCCTTTGATCTTTTCCGCCGCATGATCCGGCACGAGCTGACGCGGAAAGAATGGGAAGAAATCAGAAGTCAGATGTCAGACGTCAGAAAGCAGAAGATAGAAAATGGTGAGCAGGAGCTTTCTGTTCTCTGCCCTCTGTCATCTGCCATCTGTGATACCGCCCGCGATTTCTACACCCTCGCCGAAAAGCGCGATGAAATTTTCGCCGGGAAAATCGCCCGCGCGATGGAAAGAAACAAAAAAGACATTTCCGTCGTAGTGATCGGCGGTTTCCACGAAAATGGTTTGAAAGAAGCGCTGGCACAAAAAGGAATTCAGACAGCCGTCATCAATCCCGAAATCAAATCGGCGATTTCCGACATTCCCTATCTTGAACGAATGATGGGGCAACGCGTGGGGTCAGACCCCAAGGCATGGGGTCAGGCCCTAAAGCACCCAAGGGGCCTGACCCCGTCAGCAGACCTGTCATCCACCCTCGAACTCGCGCACGCCATTTCCGGCCTTGTCCCTGAAGCCGAACGGAACCAAGTCGCGCTCGATTTGTTAAAAACGGCGATAGGGCATTATGTCCGTTCTGTCATCGCCGAAAATAAAAAAGATGTCATTCCCGCAAGGATTAGGCGGGAATCCCAAATCTTTAGATCCCCGCCTAAAACATTCTTCGCCGAAGGACGAATCCGTTCTCTGGCGGAGGGGATGACGAGCGATAAGCAAGCGGGAATGACAGGGGAACAGATTTTTAGCCCAAACGACTTAAACCGCTCCATCGAAAACATCATTCCCGGCGTCAAAATCAAAGTCGGCCAACCGATTAATAGCGATGACGCAGACGCGCTTGGAATCATCATCCCCATCACAATCAACGGCGTCACGCAAAATTATTCCGTGAAACCAGACGGCAAGAGCGGGCTGGAAATAAAGATAACAGAGATCAGAGGGCAGAGAGCAGATGGCAGAAAAAAACTGATTAAAGAACCGAAGCCCGGATTCCAAATCTCTCTACTCTCTACTTTCTACTCTCTACTCCTTGGGCGTTTCCCCCTCGCCGGGCCGCTTGGCATTCCGGGACAGTTCGCAAGATCCGAATTGCGGGGGCGAGTTAATCTGGAGGCGGCATTACGGGAGAAGTGGTCTTTGAAAAATTGGGAACCGGAAATTGCCGCAATGCCGATTGCGGATTTTGGGCGGGGCAGAACCGTTTTTGTGACCGGTGGAGCAGGGTATATAGGAAGTTTCACCGTCCGGATGTTGAGAAAACTCGGTTATCGCGTGATTGTTTATGATGATTTAAGCCAAGGCCATCAGAAATCGCTTCCGGACGAAGCAGGAGTTGAATTTGTGCGCGGGGATTTGGCGGATAAAGCCAAATTAATCCGGACGATGAAAACATATAAGGTTGAAAGCGTGGTGCATTTCGCGGCCTTCACGCAGGTTGGGGAATCTGTGGTTAAGCCGGCGAAATATTATCAAAACGACGTGATCAATACGCAGGTGTTACTTGAGGCGATGAATGAAGCCGGCGTGCGCGACATTGTTTTTTCATCGTCCGCGGCCGTTTATGGCGAACCCGAGCAAACCCCGATAGATGAAAACTCCCGAAAACGGCCGACGAATCCTTACGGCTGGGTGAAATTGTATATGGAAAAACTGCTTCAGGAATACGTCCGGAAAGCGGGATTCAATGTGACGGCACTGCGTTATTTTAATGCCGTTGGCGGATCAAGCGAAATTGGGGAAGACCATTATACCGAATCTCACATCATTCCTCTCTTTGTCAAACGCGCGCTTGAAAACAGGGACATCACGATTTTTGGAAACGATTATCCAACAAAAGACGGAACAAACGAACGCGATTATGTCCATGTCTTCGACTTGGCGTCCGCTCACGCGCTTGCGCTGTATCATTTGATTCAGTCCAGGGGAAACCCGGCAGAAGACCGGTTTCACGCGTTTAATTTGGGGACCGGCGAGCCCTTTACGAACCTGGAAGTGGCGACAGCCGTTGTCAGGCAGGTGGAGCAGATAACGGGAAGGAAGTATCGGGGGAAAATCAAATTTGGCGCCCGTCGCGCGGGAGATCCCGCCATTCTTCAGGCATCGCCTCTCCGCGCCCGCGAATTTTTTAAATGGGATCCCACGCACAGTCATTTGGGCCAAATCATCGAGTCAGCGATTGCCTGGCACTTGTTTCATCCGGATGGATTTGGAACGGCCATAAGAACGTGGCGGCGATTCCTGGGGAACTGGATTTCCCGGCTGGCACCATTCGCGGGTGTTTGGTCGGTTGTGAACAATGAACTGCTTCGCTCGGCGTTTCCATTGGCTTATTCCGCCGGCCGCGAGACGGTTAAGTCGGTCAGGGATACGATCAAGATTTTACGCGGAAATCAGCTGCTTTCGCCTTCATTTAAACGTGGCCTGCTTGAGCAATTCCGGAGAGACGAGATCAATAAATACCGCACGCTCATTCCGAGGATGAAAACAATGCCCGACGATGCCATTTTGCGATGGGTTCGAGACAACGATCCGTCTCAGCGAGAGGCCGTTCAACTTCTAGAACGTGAAATTGAAAACATGGGCCAGTGGACCGTTTCCAACTTCCGTTCCGAATTGCGAAAAGTTGCACCGACGAGACCAATTCGAAAAGTTTTGATTGCTAATGATAACGAAAGCTGGCTCCGTCTCATCGTTAGATCCTTGAAAGGAAGTTTAAGCAAACAAGGAGTCGAGATTATTACCGCTCAAGACGGTCAACAGGCATATGACCGGAGAGAAGGTGTTGATTTAGTCATTACGGATTTTGAGATGCCCAACATGACCGGAGGCGAATTCGCAAGGGCGTTAAGACTCAAGTCTGACGTTCCTATTATTTTTACTACGGGAACGGATAACCCCCAAAAAATAGCGGAAATGGATCAAATCTCAAATTCCAAAAGAGTAAATCTCAACGAGGCGGATCCTTTTGCATTTGAAGAGGAGATATTACAACTGGTGCAACAATCCCGCTCCGAATTGCGCTTTGCCCCGAAGGGGCAGACACATGTCACAAGACACATGTCACAAGAAACTACTGACGCATCACTGGTGTCTGGTGCTCCTGTGACTGGTGACTTTGCCAGAGGCAGGTCCGAATTGCGGAATGTTTTGAGAGAGACAAGAATGCATGATTATTATGAATTTAAGCCGGGAATAAAAAGCGGCCATGTCACGTTTGTCATGATTAAAGCAGACGGGATCCCTTACAGGGAGGAATTGATCGAGCGGTTTCAGCAGGAGGGTTTTGCCGTTTATTCCAGCCCTGCGATTCGTATCAGCGGGGACATCGCCCGTGAATTTTACGCGATCCATCGCGAGAAAGCATTTTACCAAGGCCTCGTCAAATACATGGCGTCCGGGAAAGTCATTCCGATAATGCTGGTACATTCCACTCCCCGTGCCGCCCAGATTTTGAATGAGAAAAAACAGGAAATCAGGGATGGCCTGCAAGACAAGCATCAGCTTGCGCGAAGCAAAACCTTTGACGGAATCGACGTGCAGGTAAATCTGTTTCATGCTTCGGATCCCCGTGATCAGGAAAAACGTGTTGACCGATGGAACAACCAGGTTCAATTTGAAGCCAGCGTGATTGTGCCGGAGAGAAGCATTCGGTTTTTCGGGCCGATTTCCAAGAAACCGTTTCAGGAAGTGAATGTCAAAGGCGTCACTTCATCCGAAATTTCCCCGGATGTGCCTGATCAGCTTTTCCTTGAAATCCAAGTGAATGGCGTCAAACAGGATGTCCAGCTTTCGATTGTTCAAAATGACGCGCTTGATTATCGGAATCCTTTTCGAGGGGATCAAGACAAACAGGATAGATACAGAGTCGTCATTGATGGACGGGAATCCGGGAACGTCCGCTTGACTTTAAATGCGGCCAGAAACATTATCGGCGTTGAGATTTCACCCTCGCTTTCCGGTTCTGATTTTGCCACGAGTATACATTATTGGCTGGCCATGACTTTTCAAGTTGACCGGTTCCGTGTCCGGGAAATTAACGCACTGGGCAAGCGCTCCGAATCGCACTCAAATCAGGGGTCAGAGCGGGACTCCGGCTCTGGCCCCAGGTCGCGCTCGGAATTGCGCGGATGGAGAGAAAAACTGAGGGACTGGTTCGACGACAGCCGCAATTCCAGGAATGGCTGGCTGCTTGCGGGAATCCCCGCCATTCTTCTTGCGGGCTTAGTGATTGTGAGGTTGGCGCCGGAAGCCAAGAGTCCCGGTTTATGGCCGGTCCCCCAGAAAACGCAGCCGGCGGCCGGAGATGTTATTGAATCGCTTCGCGCCGAACTGGTGGAGATTCTCGAAAACGCCGGATATGAAGTTGCCGATGAAATGTGGTTTTCGATCAAACTTTCCGGATATTACGGTGATATTTCGTCCGGAACGCCGGCAGAAATGATTATTGAAAGTTTCAAAAGCAATTTAAGTGAGAATATCCAGGATTGGCTTGACGCAGGCAGAATTCGCGAGAAGACAGGCCGGAGCATTCCTGAAGTTTTGGAACCGGGATCAGGCACATCGGCGAAACAATTTCCCCGGTCGGAGATGCACTCAAATCAGGGGTCAGAGCGGGACTCCGGCTCTGACCCCAGGTCGCGCTCGGAGTTGCGGGAGAATGAACTTGTGAGCCGCGTTGAGGAAGCCGCTGATGCGAGAATTGCCAAGATCGGTGGGTTTGAATTAATCAAGGGCGCAGGGAACGCCTATAGAGGGTTGATCAAACTTTTTGTCCGGCCGATCGAAGATGGGCGGAAATCTGACGCTTCAGCGATTTTTGAATTGGAAAAAGAATTACGCGCCGAGTTTAACGAGCCCGGAATTTCGTTTGTGTTTCGGCTGGCCGCCCCCCGCTCCGAATTGCGGAACGAACCGCCCATATCCGCCGTGAATCAAATTAACTACAAAATAGAAGGTTTCGATCACGGCGATAAAGTGTTGCTTGAAGTGCATTTTAACAGATTACATGATTCGGTTTATAACGGCGTTCGGAAGATCATGATTCGCAAAGGATATTTTGGCGAAGCGCATTTTAGCTTTCAGAGAGAGACGGGCGGCCTCATCCAGTTCTCATTGCGTGTTTCTCCAGCGCGCGGTTTTGCTTCGGTTGACAGCGAATACATGCGGTTGAAAAACGGGGGATTCCCAAAGCGGAGGTTATTCAAGAAGTTTTTTGTTTTGGGCCTGGTGGCATTTGGGCTGGCTTCATGTTTTTATTACAGCTCTCGTGAGCGAAAAAGTCCGCGGACCGAAATTACGAGGACAATGGATCCGTCCCTGGATGAATTATGGTCTCGCATTGAGTTGAAACCAGAATTACCAGCGATGAAGAACGCTATTAGTCAAACAATTGACTGGATCATTGCGAAGGGTTATCCGCATCCGGAAATTCTGCGCGCTTATCAATCGGCGGTTTGGGAAGGGAGTGAGATGTCCACCGAATTTCCTTTTTACGCTTTAGGTAAATATGTAGATTTCAAACGTCCAGATAAGTCGCCAGAAGTGCTTATTAACTCAAGAGTAAATTATGCTCTTTTGCGTGACCTCAAGATTGTGGCATCAAAGGATTTATTGATAGCATCGCTTGTGTCGATGATCTACCGCGAAGCGTGGGGATTCCAATTTGTTTCCAACCCGAGTTTTGTTCATACAGGGGATTCCATTCGCCAAGAGTACAATACTGTTGTCGGAGGCCTTTTGAAACTACGCCGCGACAAAAATATTGAGTTTGGGTCGGAAGCAGTGAGCAATTACTTGATAGAACATGAAACGAAAATTTATAGGCTAACAGCTTTTTGGCTTTTGGTAGAAACTTTTGAAGCAATGAAAGAAGTTGATGCAATCAGATGGTTTGAAGAAAATGGAATATATTCGCCGGAAAAAGCAAAAATTAAAATTCAACAATGGGGTCAATCGGCTTTGGCTTTACAAAGCCACTTTAGTTACATAGAAAAGGCCTCGCAAAAAAGTTCTTCCGTATTATTACAAATCGAGAAGGAAATTACAAGCATTGTGACTAACCGGCTTTATTCACAAAAGGCAATCAACATTTCAAGCATGAGCTCTACTACCTATCTAATATTCGCATATTTGGAGTTTGCACGTTTCGAAGAGGGGAAAAAAGAAGGGAGAAGCGAGGGGATCGACCCAAGAATGACAATTTATATTCAAGCTGGCCAAAGTCTTCCTGAAGGTTTCTTCCGCTCATCCGCTAAGCAGATTTTGCCATATATAGAAGATTTTTTCAGGGAATTCGATAGCGGCGAATCAACAAAGCGGGCAACAACTCCTAGTTCACAAAGCACGACTCAAGCTCAACCAGCGATTGATTCTTCTCATCCCGCCCCCCGCTCCGAATTGCGGAATGATGCGACCGGAACTCAAACCGGCGCGCAGGAGGAAGATGCGCTGCGGCGCAATGTTATGGCTTTGCTGGTGGCTTCTTCGGGTTCATCGTACGATCCGGCCAAAGCAATCATTTCACTGTATCAGGAATCTATCCAGGCAGGGAAAAATGAACGCGCTTCCCGGATTCTGAAAATTGTTCAGGAATTGGCAGAAAGCGCGAATACGCCGGAACATCTTCGGGCGACTGCGCAGGACGTGTGGCCGCGCCTCCGCTCGGAATCGCGCTCAAATCAGGGGTCAGAGCGGGACTCCGGCTCTGGCCCCAGGTCGCGCTCGGAA
>CAZFUU010000061.1:0-8428 GCA_964522565.1 uncultured bacterium
GTGCGCACGCTTGGAAAGCGTGTATACCGAAAGGTATCGAGGGTTCAAATCCCTCCCTCTCCGCCATTTTTGACGCTCAGGCGAACCCTGGCAGGCGTAATAAGCCAGGGGCGCCATGAGCCGAAATGAGGAAACATGGATAAAGAAATAACCACGACTAAAATAGCGATTTTTAGGAAACGGGAGATCAGAAAGACCATTCATAACAATGAATGGTGGTTTGTGGTTAATGACGTTGTCTTGGCGCTTACCAATTCGCCCAATGTTCAGGACTATATCAAGAAGATGCGTAAGCGTGATAATGAGCTTAGCAAAGGGTGGGGACAATTTGTCACCCCCCTTTCTGTTAAGACTTCTGGGGGAGAGCAAAAGCTCAATTGCGCAAATACGGAAGGCATTTTCCGTATTATTCAGTCCATCCCATC
Organism: uncultured bacterium; assembly: GCA_964522565.1. GTDB lineage: Bacteria > Omnitrophota > Omnitrophia > Omnitrophales > Danuiimicrobiaceae > CAZFUU01. Next base: position 426 of record CAZFUU010000061.1, read on the forward strand.
CCCCAAAGCCGAGCCGTTTAAGAGATGGTTGGCTCGGGTAGGTTATGAGCGGATCCAAGAGATTGAGAATCCAGAACTTGCCACAAAGAGAACCCGAGCTTTATATAAGGCAAAAGGGTATAGCGATGACTGGATCGAGAAACGGATACGTGGAATCGCAATCCGTGAAGAGCTAACTGACCAGTGGCAGAAGCGTGGCATAAAGGAACAAAAGGAATACGAAATATTGACCGCTGAAATATCGAAAGCGACATTCGGAATGACACCATCGGCTTACAAGAAACACAAGGGGCTCAAACGTGAAAATCTGCGGGATCACATGACCGATCTAGAACTTATCTTTTCAATGCTTGGCGAAGCATCAACGAAAGAAATAGCCGTCAATAAAAACGCCCAAGGATTTGTTGAAAATAAGCAAGCCGCCTTTGAGGGCGGTGCTGTGGCGGGCAATGCGAGAAAAGAGCTTGAGCATAAAAGTGGTAAAAAAATGATTAGTAAAGAAAATTATCGGATATTGCCGCAAAATAAAAAACTATTGAGGTAGTAATATTGGCTTGATAGGTGGGGATTCGAACTATTACCAGTAAATAGTTTTTGGATGTGAAATGATGGATAAGAAGCGTTCGATTGGTATAACAGTATTTGGACTCTTTAGTATTTTAGTTGGATTAACAGGTTTTTTGCCTAATGCGATAGATGCCTTTGACAAAATATGGCATTTAGTTCCTTATGGTTTCGATGTATTTAATATTGCTTCGTTAGAAGTCCTATTAACAGCCATGAATATATTTGGTGCTTGTTGTTTTTTGTGCCTGATCGTATCAGGAATTTTGATTTTAAAGTTAAATCCTGTGGGAAGAAAACTAAGTTTGTATCTGTCTCCTTTTACTGGCCTAGCAATATTTGGTTGCCTTCATGAAAAAATTATCGTTCTTTCTAAAACAATAACCATATCCGCTGAAGGTCATTTTTTAATACCTTCTATAATAGCGGCTTGTTTTCTTTTGTTTCAGATTTGGTTTCTTAATGTTCCTAAAGTAGAAGAGCAATTTAAGTGATTTCTTGGAGTGAAATGAATTTTGTCCGATGTTTTGACAAAACACCTTTATTGTACGGTATAGAAGTGTTAATAGGTTCGCCTAGGGATAATAAGCGCGCCCATACTCCGTTTACGGTAAAGGGGTATAAGCATGCTTGTTTCAAGGGGTTGTAGGGTTCGTCTGGCGTCCACGACTACCCGCCATTTTTGCCAAAGTGAAACGAAGGAAAAAATGACATGAATTGTCGGGGATTCGAACCGCGCAGAGGACAAATTCATGGGAAATTTACCGATTAGAATTACAAAAAAAGTCGTACAAGAATTAACGTCTGCTTTTGACTCAATCCGGCTTTTATATCCCAAGAAGGTTTCGTGTAATGTTTGCGGATGGGAAGGACGTCATTTTTTGAGCGATTCCTGGCATAGGCATATTAATTGTCCGAGATGCCATTCCGGGATCAGGCATAGATTGTTCATGGCAGCCATTCAACATGTAGAAAAATTTTCGTTTGAGAATATAATTCAGAATAAAAGGATTTTACATTTTGCCCCCGAGAGCGTTATTAGTCGTATTTTGCGAGATCGGTCTGTTGATTATGCCACGGCCGATTTGATAAGGGAGGATTGTGATTTCAGGCTGAACATGCAAGACATGCCAAGCGTCAAAGACGGCTCCTTTGATGTTGTTATTGCCTTCGATGTTCTTGAGCATATTCCCGATTATCGGAAAGCTCTCCGAGAAGTTCGCAGAATTTTATCTTTAAAAGGGTTCGGTATTTTTACTATTCCGCAGAAAGACGACCTTCGAGCGACTTATGAAAACCCTCTAATCGTCACACCCAAAGACAGGACGAAACATTTTGGCCAGCGGGATCATCTCAGGATATTTGGCAGTGATTTTTCCGAAACGGTTGAGAAGGAAGGTTTTTCCGTGATTGCGGTTAATGAATCTATGTTTTCCGAAGCAATTAAAAGAAAAAATGTTTTATTTCCGCCCGTTCTTTCAAGGCATCCTTTGGCCACGAACCATAGGAAAGTTTTCTTTTGCCAGAAAATCTCTTGAATGATGGGTTTGCCTAAAAATATTTGCCAACGCATTGGTCTTTTCCGGTAAATTTGTATAAGTAACTTTATTTCAGGCGGTTGCAGGGTTTGCCCGGCGTCAGCGCTTATCCGTTGCTTTCATCAAGAGGAAGGGCGCCGCAGGGCAAAGCAACGGTTTTGTGAAAAAATCAACATAAGTTTTGTAACCAAAGAAAGAAATTATGATGAAGCGGATTAAAGCGACGCTGGTTTTGCTCCTTAAAGGGAGCGCGATTGGAATAGCGAATATTATCCCGGGGGTCTCGGGCGGGACAATCGCGGTTGTTTTGGGGATTTACGACCGCTTGATCGAGTCGATCGCGTATTTTTTTAAAAATCCGGCCAGAAGAAAAGATTATGTTTTTTTTCTGGCCTGTATTTTTTTCAGCGCAGGCGTCGCGATTGTGCTGTTATCCAATGTGATGGATTTCCTGCTTACGCATTATTATCATTTGACCATGTTTGCTTTTATGGGGCTTGTGACGGGTGGGATTCCCGCGATATGGAAAACGCACGGAGAAATGACTTTCAAAACAAGGCGCGTGCTCGCGTTTGCGGCAGGCATGGCAGTGGTGCTCGCGCCTTCCATGCTGGCCGGCGGAGGCGCTGAAGGGCCAGAGACAATCAACGCAGCCGCTAAATCCGTTTCCGGCGGGTGGGAGTATGCCGTGCTTTTAGCCGCCGGTTTTTTGGCGGGAGGCGGAATGATCGTACCGGGCGTCAGCGGATCTTTTATTCTTGTGTTAATGGGGCAATATTCTGTCATTATATCCGCGATCAAATCATTTTCTGTCGGGCCTTTAATAATTGTCGGAGCGGGCGCCGCCAGCGGAATTTTTGTGTTTTCTAAAATGATCAAACATTGCCTGGATAAATCGCCGGCCGCTACCTATTATTTTATTCTGGGGCTGGTGACGGCGTCCTTGTGTGAAATTTTTCCCGGCGTGCCGGAAACCGCCTTTTCCGCGCTGTCAGCGGGCGCGATATTTCTGGCGGGAGCCGGGGCATCTTTTTTGCTTTCAAAATCGGGCAAATAAACCCTGGGAAGAGGGAAAGCTTTGAATAAAAAACGCGTTCGGTATCGTAAACGCAAAAAATCCGGGCGCAATATTTTTAATTATTTGTTCCTGGGCAACACCGGGTTTTAAACGCGGGGCGCTCTTGAAGACGGCTAAACCATTTCACGGCGTATCCTTTTTCAGCAAATTGGTTTTATTGGCAATCGAATAGCAGGTGAAGCCGCGCTTGCATGCAGTTCAATTGCAAATCAATAACATATCACAGCATAACATAATTAAAATCAGCACAAAGCTTTTTTTGCAATCTAGGCGGCCGGTAATTTAGACCGATCGATTTCCCAAATTTGCGTGCCGTCCTTGATTGTTGGGTGCAGGATGGCGTGCGTCGTGTCATAAATTTTGCGGAGAGCTCGAGCGTCCGGTGTTTTCATGAGCGACGCCAGCAAAGCTTGGTGTACCGCGTCCAGCTCGGGCTTGTGCGCTCCCCGCCGGTTCCAGTAAATGTAATCGATTCTTTTTAAAATCCCCGGCAGCTCGTTCGGATGAACCCGGTAAACAGGATACCCCGTCTTATCCCTGATGCCGTCAGCGTGATCCGACAACGTGAAATGGACAATGTCCGGCCGGTTAAAATAATGGGAAAGATAAGTCGCGGCGGCTTGGACGAGTTCCGGCTGAAGATAAAAAATCAAGACACGGGAATCTTTTCTCGCATGTTCGGAAAAATAACGCAACTCCTGCACGGCAGTCGGGTATTTCGCCAGGCCATATTGATAACGGAGATATATTGATAAATCAGTTTGGGAAAGATAGGCGAGCCATCCGCCGGTCAAAAAGGGAACGCACAACACTGCCATCCTGGCAATTCGCACAGGAACGCCCGGCTTTTTAAACAAGCGCGAAACCCGGCCAAGCCAGAAAGTCCAAATCCGCACGCATTCGATAGCCATAAAATAAGCGAAAAAGAAATCTGCAATCACCAAATACCGCGGCGCGGCATATTCCCAGGGCAATAACACCAAAAAAAACAACATTCCGAACATGAGAAACGCAAACTGCCAGAAATCTTCACGCGGCAGATCGTTTTTTGTTTTTCGCCGTAATTGAAGAAACAGCCGTAAAGAATAGGACATCAAACAGGCGAACAGCAAATAGAACCATTGAATCCGCCAGGTATAACGCCCCAGATTGGCTATGATGACCCCGGGAGATAACGCATACGCGGCGGCATATCCGCTTGCGGGAGGAAGCAGAAAGCGCTGAAAAGAGAAAAGAATCAAGTTGGCCGCGAAAAAAATCGAACACTCCAGTTGTTGTTTCCGGAACAGAAAGCTTCCGATAAGCAAGACAGCCGCGGCAGGCAGCAAAAGAATCGTTGTTTCCTTCGAAAAATAGTTGAAACATAAAAAGACCGCAAGCGCGGCAAAGGAGGTCCATTTCTTTTTTTTGTTGTGCCCGCCGGAAAAAAAATAAAAACCGGCAACCGCGGTCAAGCTGAACCAGAGCAATTGCCAAACCTCCGCGGTTCCGAAACGCGTATAATTTTCCGCGGTTTTTGAATTAAGCACCCACAACGCGCATCCAAGAAACGCCCCAAACCTGCTGCGGGTTAATCGGTAAATGAAAAAAAACATAGCGGTGATAATCAGATAAAGAAAAAGCGTGTGAACGGTATACCACCCAAGCGGATTTAATTTGCAGGGAAGGTAATAAAACAAAAAGCGGAAAATCCAGTAAAACGGCCGAAGCCGCCCGTTTACAAAATCTCCGCGGAAACCGGGCGTATCCCACCATTGCGAAAACTCGGACGCCATGAGTTCGAAAGCCGGCATTTGCACGGCATCGTCGATCATGCTGAAACTCGGATTGAAAAAAACCGGCCACAACCAAAGCCACGGCAGGCACAGGCACAGTGCCCAGGCAAGAAGCGTCGGCAGGTTTTGGGCATTAAAAATTTGACGAACGGAAAAACAGGGCGCCGCTCTCGGGCCCGGAAGCGAAGGTGAGCGATCAGTCATCGTCGCGGATCAGGTAGAGCGGGCGCTTTTTTGATTCTTCAAGAAGGACGCCGATATATTCGCCGATAATTCCGAGGCAGATAAGCTGTATTCCGCCCAGAAAAAAGACGGCGATAATCAATGTCGTCCATCCGCGCACCGCGTCGTTCAGGACAAAACGAACATATGCCGCGTAAGGAAGATAAAGAAAGCTCAGACAGGCAATACCGAATCCGATCCATGTGGCGAACCGCAAGGGGGCGATTGAAAAACCGATAATGCCGTCGAGCGAAAATCGGAGCATTTTCCCCAGAGGGTATTTCGAATTTCCCGCGCGGCGGTTTTCCCGGACATATGCGACGGAAGCGCGCGGGAAGCCGAGCCAGCTGATCATTCCGCGCAAAAACCGCCGCGACTCCCGAAGCCGGTTAAGCGCGTCAACAGCTCTCCGGCTGAGCAGGCGGAAATCTCCGACATCGAGAGCGACCTCCGCGTTGGAAATTTTTTTGAGCAGGCGGTAATAAAACGCGGCCGTCCATTTTTTAAAAAACGATTCCCCCATGCGGCGTTCCCTTTTCGCGTCGACAATATCATAGCCCGATTGCCACTTCAGGATTAATTCAGGGATCACTTCGGGCGGATCCTGAAGGTCGGCATCCATGATAATGACGGCGTCTCCCTTGGCAAGGTCGAATCCGGCCGTGATGGCAATCTGATGCCCGAAATTTCTGGAAAATGTTATCACCCGGATGTGAGGGTTTTTCTCTTTTTCTTGTTTTAGAATTTGCGGCGTTAAGTCCGTACTGCCGTCGTCGATGAAGAGGATTTCATAACGGGAGCCAAGCCCATGAGCCACCTTTTCCAGGCGGCCCACCAGCAGGGGCAGAACGTCCTGCTCGTTAAAGACCGGGATGACGATGCTGATCAGGCGGTTCGGGTGATTCATGCTTTCTCTCTTCTCTCGGGTTCCGGAAAACCATGTTGTGCCTGTCCGGATTTTAATGCGGCCGCGATATTTTCAAATCCGAATATTATATCGGCCAAAAAAGCCGTTGCTAAACCGAGAAGGACGGGAAAAACAAAAAAATGCTGAAAAGCCAGCCGGTCAAATGAATTGGCAAGGTGCCAGTGCGGATTGTCCGGCGTCACGAAATACGGAAAACAAATGACCGCTGTATGGGCAATCAGGACGACCCAAAGAAAAAAAACAACGCGCCTCCGGTGCCCGTTCGTAAATAAAACAGGAAGGGTTGCTAAAAGTGAAGCGGCCCAGAATACGCCCGTTTGGCCTAGATAAGAAGACAGATGCGGCCATATGATATTCCAACGATCCAGATTGCCGGAGAAATTTAAAATACCCGCCCATGTAAACCTTTGAATCTGGCAGGGGTTGATATGATTGATGGCCAAAAGAAAAGGCCAAAGCGCGATCAAAAACACAGACAGTCCGGCATAAGGCAAAATTTGAGCGAGGTATCGTGCTGAAAGCCGGGGCGGGTAACCGAGCAGGTGGACAACGATCCATGCGCCTAGCAAAACAAGCGCGAGAACACTTCCTTCGGTTTTCACCAGCGCCAAGGCGCCCGTAAAGAAAAAAGCCAGAAAATAATCAAGCCGGCTGTTTTTCGGGAATACGGGATCCCCAAGCATCGGCGCGGCTGTCAGGATCCGGCAAAAATGAATACAGGCCATCCCGCCCATCATGGCAACGAAACCGTCCTGGTACCCGTTGGTCAACGGCCGCTGTTCGAAAAACAGGATCCCCAGAAAAGGAACGGCCAGCGCGTAAAGCCATCCGGCTTTTTGCGGGCGAAAGCCGAGAAGCGCGAGTGCCCAGAAAAAATACAGAGTCGGGAAAATAAGCCGGCCGAAGTTTTCGATAAAAACGCCGGTAAACCGGATGACCAACATTTCCAGGACGGGCCCGAGGTTCGGGTAAATGATTGCGGAACCCGCCGCGCCGGGCATCGGCGTGAAAAACTCCCACCGGTAAAAAAATTTAACTTTATTTAACCAGAGGACAATCGCGTCCCAATCCGAGGGGGAGACAGGATGTGCCAGAATATGAAGATACGCGGACAACAGGAGCGGGGTAAGAAGAAAAACAGGAACAAGCGAGATAACAGAAAACGGCCGTTGAACGCCGCCGGCCGGGAAACGGCGTCTTGTTTTGAGCTCAAACAGCAGGCAACGGGCAAGCCCAAGCGTGACAAAAACGCCCAGCGCAACCCACGTCAATTTTTGGGGAATTTTTAGGGCATGAAAAATAATCAGGAAAAGGCCGATGCTGACCGTCCCAAGCCACCACCGGGACGGCCAAGGAAAATTTTTCGCGGGCAAAAGACACGAGACCGCGAATGGAATGATCAGCAATGGAATCAGGGCCAGGAAAAACCGAAACGATTCCGGGCCGGACGGATTTTTATCCGATGCGGCGGCGTCCATGGCCGTTTCACTCTGAGTTGAGAACACCGACCGGATTTGAGGAACGGAAGCGATGGAACCAATATAGTTTTTCCAGGAATTTGGCCCATCCCGGGCAAGGGTTAAAAGAAAGTCGGTCTTTAAAGCGGTAAAACAGGAATTTTTTTGGTGAACGACCGTATAAGGGCCTGTCTGGACTTTAATTCCCAGCACCTTAATTCCCGCGATTTCGGGATCGGGAAAATCCGCCGCTTCGGATGAATTCCGAACGACCAGGACAAAAGGAAGCGAACCCCGCGAATAGAGCTTCGAAAGCGGCGGATCAAATTTCAGCGTGACAGTAGCGGAGCCCGCGTCAATCTGGGGCCATTCCCATTCACCGATCATTCGCTGGTCATCTGGCGAATAAAACATTCCCGCTTGAATGCGTTGGGAGACGGG
>CAZFUU010000062.1:0-8381 GCA_964522565.1 uncultured bacterium
CGCCGGTAGTCCCTATCCGTTTCATCGGATGCGCGCCGGCAATCCAATGATTAAAATTGCCGATGACCGCGACACTTTTGGCATTGGGCGACCACACCCTGAAATAAACGCCGTCGGCCCCGTGATAACGAATCACCCTGGCGCCGAATTTTTCATAACTCTGATAATGCGTGCCTTCTCCGATTAAATAAAGGTCGTAATCGGTGACTTCGGGAACAAAGGCGTAAGGGTCATGAACTTCCTGTTCAAAACCGGTTTGATCACGGATTCCGAGGCAGTAGACGAATTCTTTTCCTTCCGGCTTGTCAAAAGATACCTGAAAAAATCCACTGTAATGAATTTTTTCCATCGGTTTGATCACAGAAGACGTCAGGCGGACCCACGCATCAGTCGCATGCGGCAGGAACGCGCAGACGATTATCCCGCGCCCGTTCCGCGACATACGCGGGCCCAGAATACTGAACGGGTCTGCCTCATCAAACCGCACGATCCGTTCGATATCGGCAGGCGTTACCGCTTGTTTTTCCTTCTTTCCCTTCCCTCTAAAAAGCATTTTTATCCCCGCTTCTGCTGGCCGACAGTTTTCATCTTTCATTGTGGAACTTTACCACAAACACCCGCTTCAAAAAAAGGATGAACATACTGTCTGAAATTCGCCGAATATCTCATTCGAATTCTCTGCTTTTTCTACCCTCCGCTGATTAGTGATTGTCAAAAAAAACATTTTCGAAAATCGCGCGGCAGTCCTGCATTGTTTTTGATAAAGCCGCCTGGAATAATATTTCGGCTGTCTGGTTCCCCTCGTCCGAAAATCCCATGCTCCGGGCGATTCTTCTCAAAGCCCTGGCATCGTTCGGAATCGTGAACACCTGACGGTTCTCGAAAAGCTGAAGACGGTTCTCGATCTTGCGAAAAAACAGATATCCCTCCAGCAGTTTCCCGCAGTCATTTTCATTCAACACACCGGCCTGCCGAATCCGGTCGATCGCTTCAAACGTGTTAGCGGTTTTCAATTCCGGATGCTCATGGGCGAGACGAAGCTGTAACGATTGAACGGTAAATTCAACATCGCGAATCCCGCCGAATCCCATTTTGATATTTCTGTCCCGCTCTCCGCGAAATACGGTTTCTCGTTCATAGCGGCGTTTGATGCTCCGGATCCGCTCCCACGCTTCGGCGGGCCAGCTTTGGCGGTATATCAGATGCTCGATGCCGCGAAGCGCCCGGGCGCCCAGCTCCAGATTTCCGGCGACCGGACGGGCTTTGAGCATCGCCTGATATTCCCATGCGTCCGCGGACGCTTCGTAATATTTTAAAAAATCAGCGAACGGCAAAAACAAACTGCCCGCGTTTCCGTGCGGGCGCAGCCGCAGGTCGACACGGAAAAGCATATCGTCCAGACCGCCTTTTGATATCTGCTTGACATAACGGTTGATGGCTTTTCCCGCGTAGTCGGGCGGCACATCATCCGCCGACAAAAAAACAAGGTCGATGTCGGAGCTGAAATTGAGCTCCCGGCCTCCCATTTTCCCCAAACCGATGACGCACATGGCCGGTTCTTCGATAAACATTCTGTATGTTTCGTTCAGCGTATATTCGGCCAATGTTGAAAAAGCGCCGAAGACACGCGCCAAAGGTTCGTCATTTAAAAATTCCGCCAGGGCGATTCGCAGGGTTTCACGGTGACGGATTTTTCTCAGCGGCTCCAGAGAGTCCACAGGATGATTCGCGAAATTTTCCTCAATCCTTTCTAGGCGAAAGGAGGTCCTGTCACAGACCCAGTCCCAGTAATCCTGATTCAGAATAAGAATGTCCGATAAATAACGGCTTGAGCCGAACAGCCGGAAAAGGATTTCAATCCGTTCTTCTTTTTCGTTGAGCGATTGCCACAAACGCTCCGGCTCGGGCATTAATTCCACAAACCGCTCGAGATGCCTGATGGCCAGGTCGGGATCGGCAACGGATTTCCACAGCGGCCAGGATTTGTCGATGATTCTCCTGAAAAGAGGAAAAACAGCCCGATCGGGGCAAATCCGTTTGATCCGGAAAATCATATCTGAAATATCAAAGAAACCGAGCTGCCTCAGATGTTTGTAGGTTTGTTCGGAAACAACTTCACAAAAAAGGTCATCCAGGCAAACCGGCATTCCCCGCTTCGCGGGCTGTATTTCAAGTGTCCGGGATCGCTCAGTTAGTTCCGCCATTTTCTGGATTTCACTTTCATAAAGATGATGGGCGCGTTCCATCACGAACTCCAGTTCGCGGCGGAAATTGTCGCTGACTTCGGCGTCATCGCCGCAATAACCAATACGCCGGGCAAGAGCTGTAAAATCAGCAGAATCAAAAGGCGGAATTGTTAAATCTTCTGCGTTTCCCCGCACGATTCGGAGGCCATTGATCAAATCGCGAAGAAACAAATAAGCTCTTTTTAGTTCATCGCAAATCTGTTCATCAATGGCTTGGCATCGCAAAAGCGCCGCGAGGGCTTTTAAGGTATTCGGATTCCGGATTTCTCCGGGCAATTTCCGACCGTATTCGATCTGGAGTGTTTGAACAAGATATTCCGCGTCGATTAATCCGCCCGCGCTGTATTTCGCGTTCAATGTCCCGGGCGGCACCAATTCTTTGCGCTGGCGCTGACGAAGCTCCAGCGCCTCCCCGTAATCAAACGGCCGCTCGCTGTAGACGTATTGATCCCGAATGCGCACAATTTCATCGCACAGCCATTGCGGCCCAAGAATCGGACGAAGTTTGACCAGCGCCTGCCTTTCGAAATTTCGCGTTTCCCCCGCAGGTGAATAATAGCTCCGAAAAAGGTCAAGAGAGGTCGCCAAAGGCCCGTCTTTCCCATAAGGTCGCAACCGGAGGTCAATTTCAAAAACACCCCGGCTTCGGGCGTGAATCATGGATTGAAACAAACGGACAACTTCGATATAAAAATCAAGATTGAGACAACTCTGTTCACCACCGTGGTCGGGATGATCGGCATAGATAAAAATCAGCTCCATGTCAGAAGCAAAACCAAGTTCACGCCCCCCCAGCTTGCCCAATCCCACGATCGCATCCGAGCTTTTTTCCGTTTCCGAAGCCATCGGATGCGGCTTATGTTTAAGCGTTTCCTCCCATGCCAGCCCGTGAGCGACCTCGATAATCACTTCAACCAGATCCGTAAATTCATCCGCAAATTCTTCCACATAAGAGGTTTTGCCGAGAATATGCCTCAAGTCAATTCGGAACGCCTCATGGTCTTTGTATTCATTCAACGCCTTGACACGGCCGTCAAAGGAGGGTTGGGCGGCTAGAACATTTTTCAATTCATCCCTCATCGCCTCTTTTTTCTTCCGCTTGCCGATTAATTTTTGGTCGCCGAGAATCTGGATGATGGACTCGTGCTGAAAACGGATAAATTCCTCCCATAAAAAACGGCTGCTTCCGAGCACGCGGCTCAAGTTTTCAATATTTTCCGATTTTTTCATCAACAGCATCATCGAATCAAAGTCCTCCCGTTCAAAAACGTCTTTTCCAAACAACACGATCGTCTCAAGCGCTTGCGCCGGGTCCGGAACCTTGGGAAGCAGATGCGTGAACTGTTTAATCATCAGAATCGCCCAGCGAAGCGCTTTCAGTTTTTTTTCTGAAACAAGTTTTTCTCCGGTTTCGGTCGTCAGCCAAAGCCGGTCTTCAACTTTAGTGCCGACCGTTTCGACTTCCATGCGGTTGATGTTGATGCCCAAAAGCGCCAACGCGCTGGTCAGTTCGTATAAAAAAGCGGGTGTGTCCTGCGATTTGATTTTAACTTCGGTTTCTGTGGGCGAAGTGGACTGGTCGACCGAAAGCGTAATCGGATAAAGCTTGCCGGTGTAAATATCCTGCCGTCTGCGGAGATACCCGATCAACCGTTGATTGATTTCCGTCCGGACTTCTGAGAATCTGCCTTCGTTCATTTGTGCGGAATAATTAATAATATCCTTTTCAAACTGATGCCAGTCGGTATCCGGTTTCGCTTTGACTCGAAAAACATCTTCCGCAATTCCGGCCACGGTATTGATACGGCCGCTGACAATACTGGCTCCATAATAAGCGAACAGGCCGGTGACGACCGACAAAAGACCGATGGCGTCGGGCAGATGAAGTTCGACCTCGAAAAATCCCTTGGAAAGCCCCTTGACCTGGATCAGGGGAACAGAGCGATCAGCCATTGAAAATCAATCGGAACTTAAAACGTTTTTCTTCTGACTTCCCGCATATGGTGTTCAAGGCGGTCGACTTTTCCGTCCAGCCGGTCGACTTTCCTGGACAAATCATTGAGAGAACGCTGAAGTTCCTTGATTTGAGCATCACGTTCCATTCCCTCGATCAACTGTTCTTTCGGCTCTTCGATCTGCTGGGACATCACCGGCGAAGTCGCCGTCCATGCCAGGCACATTGCCGTCGCAAAGACTATTTTAAATATTTTCATCATTCCCTCCTCTTCTATCCCGTTTTTTATGCTCTTGGATGAAATTGTTGATGAACGCTTCTTAACCTGTCCTTTGAAATATGCGTATAAATTTGCGTCGTGGAAATGTCCGCATGCCCGAGCAGTTCCTGGACCACCCGCAAATCCGCCCCGTGTTCGAGAAGATGCGTCGCAAACGAATGGCGCATCGTATGCGGCGTGATTTTTTTCATGATTCCCGCTTTTCGCGCATACCGGCGAATCATCTGCCAAACCGCCTGGCGGCTCAATTTAGGCGTCCGTTTCAGGCCGACCAAAAGTTCCTTCGCGCCTGATTCGCTCGACCGGACTTGCTTCAGATAACGCTCAACCGCCGACCATGCCATCTTCCCCATGGGTATAATACGCTCTTTGCCGCCTTTTCCGAAGCACTTTAAAAATCCCGATTCGGAACTCAAATCTTCTGATTTTAAATTGACCAGCTCCGAAACGCGCATGCCTGTCGCGTACAGCAGTTCCAGAATTGCCTTGTCCCGGATCCCCTCGGGCGTTTTTTCATCCGGCGCTTTCAAAAGCGACTCCACCTCTTTGATGCTCAAACAGTCCGGCAGCCGTTTCCAAAGTTTGGGTGATTCCATTAAACCGGTCACGTCCGACTTCAAGACACCTTCCTTCACAAGAAAACGATGAAGCAATTTGATCGCCACCAGTGCGCGCGCGATGGAAGCGGGCGATTGTTTGCGGCTTTTTTCATAAAAAAGAAATTGCGTGATATGCGCGCGCGTCACGCCGTCAATGCACCTGATTTTCGCGTGATCAAGAAAGCAGGCGTATTTGTTGAGGTCGTTTTCGTAAGCCCATAATGTATTCTGCGCCAATCCTTTTTCGACGGAAAGGTAATTGACAAAATCCCGTATGTGCGCTTTCAGCATCCCGCTTACGCCTGAAACGGCCTCCGCCATAAATTTCGCCGCCTATCCGGTTTCTTTCAGCATGTTTTGAAATTGATTTTCATCCAGAATCGCGACGCCCAGCGTCTTGGCCTTTTCGTATTTGGACCCCGGATTTTCTCCGACAATCAAATAATCGGTCTTGCGGCCGACGCTGGCAGACACTGCCCCTCCCATGCGGCGAATAAGCTGTTCGGCTTCCGGGCGGGAATATCCGCTCAAGGAACCGGTAATCACAAAGGATTTTCCGCTAAAAGGCGTCGCCGATTTCCGCCGAGAAACCAAATCAAACCGGACCCCTGCGCGCCGCAGCTTTTCCAAAACCTGCCGGGTGCCGCTTTGAGAAAAAAAGTACGTTATCGCTTTCGCGGTTACCGGGCCGATTTCACGAATCACGCACAAATCCTCTTCCTGCGCGTCCTCCAGGGCCTCAATGCCCTGATACCGGTCGGCTAAAATTTCGGCCGCCCGCTCCCCGACATTCGGAATCCCGAGTCCGAAAATCAGCCGGTTCAATTCCCGTGATTTGCTGTGCTCAATCGCTTCGATTAAATTCCGCGCCGATTTCTTTCCCATCCGGTCAAGCGCCTCGACCTCCTCCGCCTTCAAAAAATAGATATCGGCCAAATCCCGCGTCATTTTTTTATCCACCAATTGTTCAATCAAGGCGTCCCCCAGCCCTTCGATATCCATCGCGTCCCGCATCGCATAGTGCTTAATCCGGCCTTTCAACTGGGCGGGACACGCCAGGCTCACGCAACGCACAGCGACCTCTTCACCGATCCGCCGCGCCTGGCTTCCGCAAACCGGGCATCGCCCGGGGTAACGAAATTTTTTAAACGATTTCTTCCTTTTTTCCTTCATCACACAAATGACCTTCGGAATAATTTCGCCGCTTTTTTCGACTTGGACGGTATCCCCGATGCGCACGTCCAGACGTTCGATTTCGTCCTTATTGTGCAAACTCGCCCGCGAAACCGTCGTGCCGGAAATGCGGACCGGTTCGAGAATCGCCACAGGCGTTAAAACGCCCGTCCGCCCAACGCTGATTTCAATTTCCTTCAGGCGGGTCACCGCGCGTTCGGCCGGATACTTGTAGGCAATCATCCAGCGGGGCGATTTGCTGGTAAACCCCAAAATTTTCCTGTCTTCAAAACCATCAATCTTCACCACCAGCCCGTCGGTGTCATAATCGAGCGTTTTCCTTTTTTCGCCGTATTCCTCCGCGAACCGGATGACGCCGTCGATCCCCTCCACCCTGCGAAAATGCGGGACGGTTCTCACTCCAATGGTCCGGCAATATTGAAAAAATTCGCTCTGGCTTCGGATTGTCAGGCCTTTTGTTAACCCAATCCCGTGCGCAAAAAAACTCAACTGTCTTTCAGCCACGATTTTGGGATCCAGCAGTTTCAGCGTTCCGGCACATGCGTTCCTCGGATTGGCAAACAGTTCTTCGCCGTTTTTTTCCCGTTCCCGGTTTAATTTTGAAAAATTCCCGCGCGACAAATACACCTCGCCCCGGATTTCCAGGATATCCGGCAAATCCGCGGACAAAAGATCGTCCGGGGACTCGAGGCGCAGAGGAATCGATTTAACCGTCTTCAGGTTTTCGGTAATATCATCTCCGAACTTGCCGTCCCCCCGCGTGGCACCTCGCGCAAAAAGGCCTCGCTCATACGTCAACGACACGGAAACGCCGTCCACTTTTTCTTCCACGAAATACGCGAGCATTTCCCTTCCAAGCGACTTCATCATGCGCTTGTTGAATTCACGGAGTTCCTCGTAAGAATACGTGTTGTCGATACTCAGCATGGGAATCTCATGTTCGACCGTTTTAAACTCTTTGAGGGGCGAGCCGCCGACGCGCTGGCTCGGAGAACCGGGAGATTTCAGATGCGGGAAAGCGGCTTCGAGTTGGATTAACTGCCGCAAGATACCGTCAAATTCCTGGTCGGAAATTTCCGGCCGGGCGTCCAGATAATACTTGCGGTTGTGGTATTCGATAAGCCCTGTTAATTTTTTAATTTCTTTTCTGGCATCCGCTTCTTTCATCTGAAAAACTCCGGCTCCTTGACGGCTCCCCCGCATCATCCTCACCAATCACAATCTTAATTTGAATACTTTTGAATATTATCGTATGGAAAGAAAACAATCTCAAGAGAAGGTTTGCGAAAAAATGAATTTGATGGGCGCACCGTTCGATTGCGCCGTTGGAGGTTCTGAGTGCTATGCCGGACGCCCTAAAAGGTACCCCTGGCCGTAAGGAACTCCTAAATCTTTCAAAACGTGCAAATCGCTTTCGCGTTCGATGCCTTCGGCCACGACTTCCGCCTCCAAGGCCTCGGAAATTTTCAAGATTCTCTGCATCTGACGGATACGGTCGGGACTGTCCGAAAGACCGTCGACGCATTTTCGGTCGATTTTAATCACCTGCGGCTCAAAAAGCACGAGGTTCTCAAGGCAAGTCCTGCCGAAACCCACATCGTCAATCGCAATCAAAATTCCGTTCCGCTTCAACTCCTCCACCGAATTCAGCAAATGAACTGGATGCCCGATAATCTGCTGTTCGCTGATTTCAACGCAGTAAGTGCCCTTCCGCGGATCAAGCTGAAAGGCCTCCAAAAGATGCTGAATCGGAATGTCAATTATCGTGGAAGGAAATAAATTCAGATACCGCCGCAAATCAGGCGGAAGCTGGCTTGCCGCGCGCACGCATGTTTTGAGGCATTGATGATCGACAAGGGTTAAAATATTGGCCTCTAGGCACACCCTGAAAAACACGTCAGGATTCTCGAATCCGTTAAAATTAAGGCGGCTCAAAAATTCATAACCGATATGCCGCTCATCCGACAGCCGGACAATCGGCTGCTTGACTGCCCGAAAATGCTCACCGCTCCTCAGCACATGATACACCAGTTCTTCGGCCGTGACGTCCCGGCAGATATCGACCGTCGCTCCGTGCTGGCTGTGCTGATAGGTCACGCGGTTTTTTC
>CAZFUU010000063.1:0-8340 GCA_964522565.1 uncultured bacterium
GACAAAATCCTTCTTTTCATCTTCAGGGTATTTGAAGACGATAATCTCTCCGCGCTTCGGATCGCGGAACCGGTAAGTGACTTTATCGACAAAAATCCGGTCGCCGATCATTAAAGACGGAATCATTGAGCCCGTCGGAATTTTATAGGGCCCAAGGACAAATGATCGAATGGCGACTGCGATCAACGCGGCAACAACAAGCGGTTCACCCCATTCCTTCCACAACCGCTTCAACCATGCGCGCCAATCTGACCGAAACGATTTCCACTCCGCATGAATCTGCCTGCGAAAAATGATAGCCGCGACAAGCGCGCTGAGAACGCCTACGATAATCCTGTCCATTTAGTCCACCTTTAAAACCGTCATGAACGCTTCCTGGGGCAAGTCAACTCTTCCGATTTTTTTCATTCTTTTTTTCCCTTCCTTTTGCTTTTCGAGAAGTTTTCTCTTTCGCGTAATATCGCCGCCGTAGCACTTCGCGGTTACATTTTTTCCCAGCGCGCGCAATGAATCGCGAGCGATGACTTTAGCGCCGATAGCGGCCTGAATCACAACCTCAAACATTTGACGCGGAATCACCTCTTTCAGCTTTTCCACCAGCGAGCGCCCTCGAAGGTACGATTTTTCGCGCACAGTGATTAGAGACAATGCATCAACCGGATTCCCGTTTATCAGTATGTCCATTTTGACGAGGTCGGAAGCTTGATATCCGATAAATTCATAATTGAGTGAACCGTAGCCGCTCGTGATCGATTTAATCTTGTCATAGAAATCAAGCACGATTTCCCCGAAAGGAATCTGATAGGTCAGCATGACGCGGGTCGGGTCGATATATTCGGTGCTGACGTAAACCGCGCGCCGTTCCTGGCAAAGATTCATAATCCCTCCCAGAGATGAAACGGGGATTAAAATCGAACCGACGATAAACGGCTCTTCAAAGGACTGAATCCGGCTCGGATGAGGAAGTTTCGTCGGGTTTTCGATAAACTGTTCCCTGCCGTCCGTTAAAACGACTCTGTAAACCACATTCGGCGCGGTAATCAAAAGCGTTAAATTGAATTCGCGCTCAAGCCGCTCGCGGATAATATCCATATGAAGCAAACCGAGGAAACCCGCGCGAAACCCGAAACCAAGGGAAGCGGATGTTTCGGCTTCATACACAAAAGACGCGTCATTTAATTTCAGCTTGGCAAGGGAATCCCGCAGGGCGTCATACGCGTGCGGATCAACCGGATAGAGTCCGCAAAACACCATGGGTTTCACTTTTTCGTAGCCCGGCAGAGGTTCCCCTGCGGGATGATTGGCCAAAGTCACCGTATCGCCCATTTGGACATGAGAGACATCCTTGATATTGGCGACGATATACCCCACCTCTCCCACGCCGAGCGACTCGACCGGCTTTTCGTGCGGCGTAAAAATCCCAAGCTCTTCCACTTCGTAATCTTGCCCTGATTGCATCAGGCGGATCCTGTCGCCGCGCCGAATGATGCCGTCGACAACGCGGATGTATGTCACTACGCCTTTATAAATGTCGTATTTTGAATCGAATATCAGTGCCCTCAGGGGAGCGGCGGAATCGCCCGACGGGGGGGGGATTCTGGTGATGATCGCATCCAGGATTTCACGGATTCCTTCTCCGCGTTTGGCGCTTGACTGCAAGGATTCCGACGGGTCGATTTGAAACACATGGGAAATTTCCGCCTTGACGCGTTCAACGTCCGAGTTGGGCAAATCCGTTTTGGTGAGGACCGGAATAATCTTCAAATTCTTCCTGGCCGCGAGAAAATAATTTGTGACCGTCTGCGCCTCAACGCCTTGCGTGGCGTCCACAAGCAGCAAGACCCCTTCGCACGCGGCGAGACTCTTGGAAACCTCGTAAGTAAAATCAATGTGGCCGGGCGTATCGATTAGATTCAAATAATGCCCCTGGTACAAAATCCTCACCGCGCGCGCCTTGATCGTGATTCCCCGCTCCCGCTCCAGATCCATATCGTCCAAAAACTGGTTCTGGAATTCACGCGGCTCAATCGCGCCTGTTTCCAGCAGAAACCGGTCGGCCAGCGTTGACTTCCCGTGGTCAATGTGCGCGATAATCGAAAAATTTCGAATCTGAGATAGGTTCATCGGAAGAAATTATGAAATTTTCTGTTTTAATTTGCGAATATAGGCGGCCCTGTCTTGCTCCTGAAAAATCGCGGAACCCGCGACAAAAACATCCGCGCCGGCATCGGAACATGACCGAATGGTTTCAATATTGACCCCGCCGTCCACAGAAATCAGGCCGTCAAATTCTCCGCGGAGCCGCTCGATTTTTTTGAGCATATCCGGCATAAACGATTGCCCTCCGAATCCGGGTTCGACGGTCATTACCAGGATCAAATCCACCAGTTTTAAAAAAGGAGTCAGCGAATCAATTTCCGTTCCCGGCCGCAGCGACAGGCCGGATTTGGCGCCGGATTCCCGGATTTCTTTTAACGTCCGATCAAGATGACTGCTGGCTTCGACGTGAACCGTGATCCAATCGCTTCCCGCTTTTCGAAAATCGTCGATATACCGCTCCGGGTTTTCTATCATCAAATGGACATCAAACGGCAGCCGCGTGGCAGGCCTGATGCCTTTGACAACGGGCGCACCGATTGTCAGATTCGGCACAAAGTGGCCGTCCATAACATCCACATGAATCCAGTCGGCGCCGCCCCGCTCCACATCTAATATTTCCTCGCCCAAACAGCTGAAATCCGCCGATAAAATACTGGGCGCAATGATTTTGCTTCTGTTCTGGCTCATGCGAATACAAGCTCCCTGCGGATTTTTTTCTCAAACGAGCCATGAACAGGCCCGATTAGAGCGAAATGAATGTCTGAGCGTTTAAAAATCCTGTTTGCGACCTGTTTCACCGCCTCGGCAGTGACCGCCTTGATCCCGGACTCTATTTCCTCGACGGAAGGCACGGGCCCGCCGTACAAAACTCTCTCGCCCGGCCATAATGTTTGATCCAGCGTATCCTCAAGGCCTAACTTCAACTGGCCGAGAAAATACTCTTTCGCCCGCTTCAATTCGCCCGGAGAAACACGGGTGCGCTTGAACTTTGCCAACTCGTTCATAATCACTTTAACAGCCAACGTGGTTTTACCCGGCTCAACACCGGCAGAAACCGTCATCGCGCCGGTATCGTTCAGAAAATTGACGCCGGACTTGATTTCATACGCCAATCCCCGGCGTTCGCGCACTTCTTCGAAAAGACGGCTGCTCATATTGGCCCCCAAAATCACGTTCAGAATGGCGAGCGGATAACGCGCCGGATCATTACGGGACAATCCGTGAAAGCCGATCACAAAATGCATTTGCTCCGTCTTCTTATCCATTATGCGAATTTTTTTCGCGTTCCGCCGCGTCACGGCCGGACAATGGGGCATTTCCCTGGATTTCGATATATTCGAAAAATGTTTCCTGGCCAAGGCCTCGATCTGCGTATGTTCGATTTCGCCGCACGCGGAAATCATCATGTGCTGAGGCCGATAAAATTTGCGGAGGTGATTCTCTAAATCCCCGCGGCGAAACGAGGAAACGGTTTCAGTTGTGCCGATAATCGGATACCCGAGCGGCTGATTGGGCCAAAGCAGTTCAGTCATGATTTCATGAACATACTGAGACGGCAAATCGACATACATCTTGATTTCTTCCAGGATCACGGTGCGCTCTTTTTCGATGTCGGCGGGCTGAAAGCTCGGGAAATTCACCATATCCTGCAGGACATCAAATGCGGATTCAAGATAGGTTTTCGGGATTTTGACAAAATAACAGGTGGATTCCTCGCTCGTGAAAGCGTTAAACATCCCGCCCACGCCCTCAATTTCCTGCTTGATATCCTTGGCCGAGCGGTTTTTGGTTCCTTTGAAAACCATATGCTCGACAAAATGAGATATTCCGGACACTTCTTTTGTTTCATGGCGGCCGCCCACACGGACCCAGATAGCCAATCCGACGGATTCACGCTTCGCTAAGCGTGCCGTCACCACTTTTAAGCCGTTCTCTAATCCTGACTGGTAATACATCCGCATCTATCTCCCTGGTTTCTCAGATAATCCAAGTATCCCTGTAAAATAATTTGAGCGGCGAGAATATCCCTTTTGACTTTTCGTTTGGCACGACTGAGGTCAACCGCCAGCAATTGTCTTTCCGCCTGCGCCGTAGACAATCGCTCATCCCATGTCACCACAGGGCATGAGATCATTTTTTTTAATGCCTCAACAAATTCAAGCGTTTCCTTGGCTTTCGTGCCCATTTCCCCTTTCAGGGTTTTGGGCATTCCCACGACCAGCTTGGTAATTCTGAATTCCTCGACCAGGCCGTTGATTTTCCGAATGACCGCATCCCGTCCGCGCGGGTGATTTTCAATCACGGAAACAGGATGAGCCAGTAATAATAACTCATCACTGCGCGCAATGCCAATTCTCTTTTCTCCGTAATCGATTCCAAGAATGCTCATCAGGCGTCAATCCATGGCGTGTCGCAGGGATTTGAGAAGTTCAACGGCGGATGCGATTCCCGTTTTGCCTTGTCCCAGTCGTTCGACCACCGCGCTTCCCACGATGACGCCGTCGGCAATCCGGGAGATTTTTCTGGCATCATCCGGCCGGGAAATTCCGAAACCCGCCAAAACCGGCTTGCGCGTGACCTGTTTTAACCGGCGTATATTCATTTTCAAATCAGCGGGTACTGATTTTCTGGCACCGGTAACGCCCTTTAAGGCCACGTAGTAAACAAACCCTTCGGATTGCTCCGCGATTTGCTTCATCCTCTTTGTATCAGTGGTTGGAGCCGCCAGATAAACCAGCGCCAGTCCCCGTTTGCGCAATTCACGCTTCAATGCCTTTCCTTCTTCAAAGGGAAGATCCGGCACCAGCGCGCCGTCAAATCCGCTTGCCTGGAGACAGTCGCTGAATTTTTTAATTCCAAAACGTAAAACAGGATTGAGATAAGAAAAAAACAGAATCGGCACCGTCACTTGATTCTGCCTGAGTGTTTTCACAAGGTGAAACGCATCCGTCATGCGAATGCCGTTTCGGATTGCCGCATCAGACGCCGCCTGAATGGTCGGCCCGTCTGCCAGGGGATCCGAAAAAGGAAAACCGAGCTCGATAACGTCAACGCCGGCCTTCTCAAATTCAACAATCGCTTTCTGTGTCGCATTCAAACTCGGATATCCCAGCGTCAGGTAAGCGCATAATATTTTTGCTCCGGACTGCTGGCGCCGTTTAAGGTTGATGACAAAATTATTTTTCATGGCCAATCCTGTTTCTGACGATTTCGATATCCTTGTCCCCGCGCCCCGAAAGGCAGATCACAACCACTGAATTTTTCTTTATCTTTTTTACTTTTCGCGTGAGGAACCCAATCGCGTGCGCGGGCTCCATCGCCGGCATGATCCCTTCCAGGCGCGTAAGAAGATCAAATCCGCGCAGCGCTTCGGAATCGGTGGCCGCTTCATACGTCACACGGCCGGTTCTGCTCAAATACGCGTGTTCCGGGCCGACAGACGGATAATCCAACCCGGCGGAAATCGAATGGGCGAGCGTAATTTGTCCGTCATCATTTTGGATCACCAGACTTTTCATGCCGTGCAAAACGCCCACAGAACCTTTAAGAATGGACGCCGCGTGGCGGCCGGTTCCAAGGCCATGTCCTGCCGCCTCGACCCCGATCAAGCGGACATTTTTGTCGTTGAGAAACGGAAAAAACATCCCGATTGAATTACTTCCTCCGCCGACGCAAGCAAGGATATAATCGGGCAATTGACCGATATATTTTTTCGATTGCATCCGGGTTTCCTTTCCGATGACCGTTTGGAAATCACGCACAATCACCGGATACGGATGCGGGCCGACAACGGACCCGATTAAATAATGCGTGGTATCGACATTGGCGACCCAGTCGCGAATCGCTTCATTCGTCGCGTCCTTGAGCGTTTTGGAACCGGAGCTAACCGGCACAACACGAGCGCCGAGAAGTTTCATCTTGTAGACGTTAAGCGCCTGACGCGAAATATCCTCTTCTCCCATAAATACGTCGCAGGAAAGGCCGAAGAGGCGTGCCGCCGTCGCCGACGCGACGCCGTGTTGGCCGGCTCCGGTTTCGGCGATGATTCTTTTCTTTCCAAGGCGGCGGGCAAGCAGCGCCTGGCCGATGGTGTTGTTAATTTTATGAGCGCCGGTGTGAAGCAAATCCTCTCGTTTCAAAAACACGCGAATCCCCCGCCCCATGTAGGCGCTAAAATTTTTCGCCTCATAAAGAGGCGTGGGACGTCCGGCATAATCGCGCAAATAACCGCGCAGTTCACTTTGGAATGCGCGGTCGGCGCGAAATTTCTTATACGCCGCCGTCAGCTCGCTGAGTGCGTGTGTTAAGGTTTCAGGAATGAATTTTCCGCCGAATTCTCCGAAATATCCTCTTGCGCCGGGCCGGGACATCTTCAAAATATTTTTCCTTTCCGTTTCAAAAAATCAGTTAAATGCGCGTGATTTCCGACTTCAAAATCCATCCGCTTTGACCGTCCACCAATTCAATTCGGCACCAATCTTCCCGTTCATCCACAATTTGAACCTTAAGCCCGTCCGCAAGGCGAAACGCCAGCCGGTCAGCATTGGATGGGCCATAGCGCACTTCCGATTTCGGCGCCGTAATCACCGCCTGATTCCTGATTCCAAAAAGTGTATATTGGCCAATTAAAGGAATGAAAGCAAGCACCGTCAAAGCCATCAGGACGGCGCATGCCGTGTCCCAAAGCGGCGTTTTTCGCGTGACGGTGCGAATTATCAGCCATAACATAAAGACGGCGTAAGCCGAAAAACCTAAAATCCAAAGCCATTCCACCCTGAAATATTGCAACACGGCCGAAAACAGGCGCACAAACCACGGACGGCCATCCTTGATTTCGAATTCGATTGTTCCCTTGACATGGTTCAAATTGCTTAAAATATCCCTGTCGCGCGGAGACAGTTTTCGCGCGCGTTCATAATTCAAAACCGCAAGTCCCGTTTTCCCTGCCCGGAAGTAGGAATTGCCGAGGTTGTAATAAATGGCTGCCGATGGATATCGCTCCGCGAGGGATTCATACATTTGCGCGGCCGTTTCGAACTGACCGCTGCGGTATGCCTGATTGGCACTCCGGAATAAATCTTCATCAGCGCACAATCCGTCAAAAACCGGGAAAAACAAAGCGACAATAAAAGCAGCCGACACCGCTGTCAATCGAAATGGCCTCATAATTTCCCTGTCCTGTCGATAATTGTTTTGAAGCGGGCAATCATTTTCCGCGGCTGATCTTCCTCCTGGACAATCCGGCCGAAACGGACACGGTCGCAAACCTGATAGGCGTTACGCACCATTTGAATCGTTTCGGGGTCTACCCGCCGGTTCAGCATTTCCTCGACAATCATATCATGCGTGAGCCCAAATGACGAAAGATTGAGTTTGTCCGCGATGTATTGATTCAGCACCTTCGCGTATTTCACGAAAAAAAGCTCTAAAGCGGCCGGATCCTTGGCCGCATTGGTTTCAAGTTTTTTTAACCGCGCGATACCGGTCCGGGCGATTTGTTTTGCCCTCAGATTGCGTTTGAGCGAAATATTTTTGTCGAGAAACTCCGTCCTGTTTCTGAAAAGGAAAAGCGTCAGCCACAGAAAAGTTAAGAAGAGGTTGATAAATCCGGCAGCGACGGCGATACTTCGGTCTGGATTCCCTTCCGTTACGGGGAAAACCTCCCTGATGTAGTGAATGTCTTCGGATTCAGTCAGAATCCCCTTTTTTTCTTCTCCCCAACCGGCGCGTGTCAAGGCGCCGGGGATAACGGGCGGCGGTGTCAAAGACGGCGTGACCCGGATTTGAAATGGATCTGATTTTAAAACAACATAACGGCCGAGGCGAGGATTAAAAAAGCTGAATTCGAGCGGCGGAATCACCAGCTCACCCGCGCGCGACGGGAGCACGATAATTTCAAACATTTTTTTCCCGGAAATCACGTCGCGGGTTTTGAAAAACTCGCTTTTTGTATCCGATTCGTAAATTTTCACATCCGGCACCGCCGGAATTTCAGGTGTGCTTAATGTTTCAATATTGCCCTCTCCTTCTATGACCACCTTTAACGTCGCAGCTTCATTTTGACCGACGCTTTTTTTATCGACATCCACCGCCATCCTAAAATTGCCAACCGCTCCTTTGAAATTTTCGGGGCGTCCCGCTTCGGGAAGCGGCGAAACGATAATTTTAATTTCGGGCGCCGTCAAACGCCTGTCCACCCGCCGCGCGAAAAAACCGCTGCCCGAAAAAAAGCTGTCTCCA
>CAZFUU010000064.1:0-551 GCA_964522565.1 uncultured bacterium
GCTGGTACAATCCGTAAAATGATCGAACTTCATCGCCGGCAAGGTTCGGCGGCCACGCTTCTTGCCGGCCGGCTTTCCGATCCGAAAGGGTATGGCCGGGTCATTCGCCGGGCAGATTCCGTGGTCGGGATCAGAGAGGATTGGGACGCTTCCCGAGAGGAGCAGAATATTTGCGAGGTCAATTCAGGCGTGTATGTGTTTAACGGTCACTGTCTTTTCGATTCCTTAAAACGTTTAAGCCGCAATAATTTTAAAAAGGAATATTATTTGACGGATGTAATTGCGGCGCTCGCCGGCGAGGGCCAATCGATAGCTTCTTTTGTAACGGATGATTCCGGTGAAATCATTGGGGTTAACACCAGAGAACATTTGACCAAAGCCGCTCGGGTGTTCAATCAGCGGGAAATCCAAAAACATCAGGAAGCCGGTGTGACGGTTTTGGCTCCCGACCAAACATTTATCGCTCCCGACGTTCGGATCGGCAAAGACACGGTCATTTATCCGTTCACGTGGATTGAATCTGACGTCAAAATCGGGTGCGGGTGCGAAAT
>CAZFUU010000064.1:561-8250 GCA_964522565.1 uncultured bacterium
GCGAAATCGGTCCGTTCGCAAAAATTCGCGGGCAATCCCGTCTCCATGACGGCGCGGTTATCGGCAGTTTTGTTGAAGTGGTTCGCTCTGAAATCGGCCGCGGAACATTCGTCAAGCATCTGAGTTATTTCGGAGACGCGAAAGTTGGCAGCGGGGTCAATGTCGGCGCCGGAACGGTTGTGGCGAATTTTAACGGGAAACAAAAAAACAAGACCGTTGTGGGAGACGGAGTTTTCTTAGGATGCAATACGGTGTTAATTGCGCCGGCTAAAATCGGCCGCGGCGCCAAAACCGGAGCCGGGGCCGTGGTTTGTGCCAATAAACCCATTCCGGCCGGAGAAACTTTCGTGGGGATTCCGGCCAAAGCGATTCAAACAGTCAAGAAAAAGAAATAAATCGAAGTTCAGGGAGCTGTAGACATGAAAAAAAGAAAAATCAAAAGAGCGCCAAACGAAAAAGATGAAATCGTTAACCATATTAATATTTTGAGCGGCAATTCGAACCTTCCGCTGGCACAGGAGATCTGCGCTCACCTTGGAATTCCGATGGGGCACGCGCAGGTGGGGCGTTTTCCGGAGGGGGAAATCCAGGTTCAGATTTTGGATAACATTCGCGGCAACGATGTTTTTGTCATTCAGTCGACGTCGACCCCTCCCAATGACCACTTGATGGAGTTGCTGATTATGATTGACGCGGCAAAGCGCGCTTCGGCCGCGCGCGTTACCGCTGTCCTGCCTTTTTTCGGCTATGCCCGTCAAGACAGAAAAGACCGTCCGCGGGTTCCGATTACCGCGAAACTGGTCGCCAATCTTTTGTCAAGCGCGGGAGCGGATCGCGTGTTGACGATGGATTTGCACGCCAATCAAATTCAGGGGTTTTTCGATATTCCGGTGGATCATCTTTATTCGATTACCCAGTTGAGTCAGTATTTCGTCAAGAAGCGGCTTAAAAATCTTGTTGTCGTTTCGCCGGATGTAGGCGGAATTAAACTTGCGCGCGCCTATTCAAAAGTTCTCCATGCGCCGCTCGCGATTATCGATAAACGGCGCGAGGGCGCGGATAAAACAAAAGTCATGAACGTGATTGGTAGCGTCAAGGGTAAAAACGTGGTCCTGGTGGACGATTTGATTTCAACGGCGGGTTCCCTTGTCGAAGCCGCGCACGCGTTAAAAAGGGAAGGGAGCCTGGATGTATACGGGTGCGTGGTTCATCCGATTCTCTGCGGACCGGCGATTGAACGGATTCGAAATTCTCCGTTGAAAGAAATCGTGGTGAGTAATTCGATAGCCCTTTCACAGGACAAACGAATCGATAAAGTTAAAGTTATTTCAGTGGCGCCCCTGCTGGGAGAAGCGGTCAGGCGCATTCATCAAAATGAGTCGGTGAGCTCTTTATTCACCAAGTCGGCGGTTGAGTCGTAGTCAAACGTTCGGCAGTTGATTTTAATTTAAGAAGTCGGAGGTAAAAGTCAAATGAAAACAGTGATGTTGCAAGCGGCATGCAGGGACAGGATCGGGACGCGGCCCGCAAAAAAAATCCGCGCGGAGAAAAAGATTCCGGCCGTGGTGTATGGAGAAAATCTGAAAGCAACGCCGATTGAAGTTCGGCTGGAAGATTTTCAAAAAGCGATTCATACCAAAGCGGGGGAAAACGTCATTATTCAGCTGAAGGTGGACGGGCAAACGCCTTTGGACCAGACGGTTGTTGTCAAGGAGATCCAAAACGATCCGGTCACCGATGCGGTCGAACACGTTGATTTCAAGGTGATTTCAATGACTGAAAACATCCAGGTTAAAGTTCCCGTCCGCGTAACGGGCGAATCCGCTGGCGTCAAAAAAGGCGGCGTCCTGGACGTGGTTCACCACGAAATCGAAGTCAGCTGTCTACCGACCGATATTCCCGAATATTTTCAGGTGGACATTTCCAATCTTGATATCGGCCATTCCATTCATGTGAAGGATCTTTCGTTGCCGAAAGGCGTCGATTTGGTCACTGAGCTTGAGGAAACCGTCGTGGCCATGCATGCGCCGAAAGCGGAAGAGGAGCCGAAGCTCGAGGAAGGAAAAGCCGAACCCGAAGTAATTGGACGGGCGAAGAAAGAGGGAGAAGAAGAAACGGCCGGAAAAGAAATGCCGGAGAAACCTGCGGCCGAGAGCAAAGAATCTAAAAAGGAAGGGTAAGAGAAGGGATTGTTTGCGCCATTGACTTTTTTTTCGAAGCAAAAAGAAAAACCGGTGCGGGCGGTTGTCGGATTAGGAAATCCGGGCAAGCGGTATGAGCGGACGAGGCATAGCGTGGGTCATTGGGTGATTAATGCCTTGGTCGCTGAGGCGTCGCCACGGCCGAAATTGAGAAAAATGAAAACCGTCGAGGGAGTAACGGTTTGCCGCGCCGGATTGGATGTTTTTCTTGCGAAGCCTCGCGTGTATATGAATCACAGCGGGGCCGCCATCCGGGACGTTCTCGATTGCTTGAAGATTCAACCGTCTTCGTGTCTGGTGATTCTGGATGACGTCTATTTGCCGGTAGGTAAAATCCGCTTCCGGGATTCCGGAAGTTCGGGAGGGCATAACGGACTTCAGTCCGTTATTGATGCGATTGAAACGTCATCTTTCCCGCGGTTGCGAATCGGCATCGGGCGCGAGGAAGTTGAAGGAGACCGGCTTTCGGATTATGTCTTGAGCTGTTTCCCGCAGGAAGATAGCGATGCGGTCGACAAATCAATTCAGCTCGCCTGTCAAGCGGCCTGGACCTGGATAGAAGCCGGTTCTGAGGCGGTGATGCGCGGGTTTAATTAGCCGCGGGAGTCCGGCTGTCGAAGGGGAATAGGCAGGGATTTGTCCGAAATTTGCCGCAATTTCAGCCGGAATTTCAGGGTTTGAAAAAAAAGACAAAGTATGCTACAGTTAACAACTTTTGGTAAAAGGCCGATTCGGCCACATGATAATTCATTTTAGAGAAGGAAGGGAAAAACATTGAACACATATGAAGCGATTGTGATATATCCGCCAGAAACAGTCGGGGATGCCCTGACGCAGGCAAAAAATACTTTTTGCGATATCATCAAAAAGTCCGATGGAAAGGTTTTGAAGATTACCGAACTGGGCTTGAGAAGCTTGGGATACGGTCTCAAGAAACACAAACAGGGTGTCGTGGCTTGTTTTGAGTTTACGATTGTTCCACATCTGATGGAAGGCCTTAACCGGACGCTTCAACTTGCAGAAGGTTTCTTGAAGTTTACGATTTTAAGAAAAAATGAAATAATTAAAAAGGCGCGCCGTAAACGCGGAAAAGCGAATAAACACGCGCCTAAAACAATGACGACATCCTCCTAAACAAGGAGTTTCAAAATGGCTGCATCGCTTAATCGGGTTTTTTTGATGGGGAATCTGACGCGTGACCCGGAATTGCGCTTTATTCCGTCCGGACAGGCCGTGACGTCGTTTACGCTAGCGGTGAATCGTAATTATGTGTCAAATTCCGGAGAGAAAAAAGAAGAAGTGAGTTTCATTCGCGTGGTCGTTTGGGGAAAGCGCGCGGAAGTTTGTCATGAATATCTTCGCAAGGGAAGCCCTGTGTTTGTGGAGGGAAGGATTCAAAGCAGAAGTTGGGAAGCCCCGGACGGGACCAAACGTTCGACCGTCGAAGTCAATGCTCAAAACGTTCAGTTTTTGAGCCGTGGAGGCGATCGGCAGGGAGGAGCAGGCGGCGCGGCGCAAGCTGCTGCCGAAGTGCCGCCCGAAGCGATTATCGACGATACGTTCGGCCGGCCCGGCAAGGAATCATCGGTTGAGATTTCAAAAGAAGAATTAAATCCGGACGACGAAGTCCCATTTTAAATTTGACGAAAAGGAGTTGCATGATATGAGAGAACGGAAAAGTACTCAAGGCGGCAGGTTTTCATCGAAACCGGGCGCTCGCGGCGGCAGGTCGTTTGGCGGGCGGTTCGGCGGACGAGGAGGAGACGCAGATGACATGCCTTTTTCCAAGCGGCGGAGCAGAAAATTCGGCCCCGAAGTGATGGCACAAATTGATTGTAAAAGCATTGATATTTTACGCAATTTTATTTCCGAGAAAGGGAAAATTCTTCCTCGGCGAATTACCGGCTTGACTTCGAAAGAACAGCGCCGTTTGTCGCGAACGGTAAAGCAAAGCCGTCATGCGGCATTGCTTCCGTTTGATGCCAAATAAAAGATAGATTTCGCCTCTCACCCGGCGGATTGCAATGATAATTGAAATGATAAAAGGAGACGAGGATCTATGGACGTCATATTAACGCAGGATGTTGACCGGCTGGGAAAAGCCGGAGAAAAGATACGAGTGAAGAACGGGTTTTTCCGCAATTACCTGTGCCCGAGGCGCATGGCTGTTTTGGCCACGGAAGCCGGCTTGAAATTTCTTGAGGCCAAAAAACGGCACGCTGAAGAGAAGAGGAAGAAGGAGCAGGCGGACGCGCAGGAATTGGCCGAAAAACTAAAACGTGCGACCTGTGTGATTGCGGCAAAAGTTGGCGAAGAAGGAAAACTGTTTGGTTCTGTCACGCGTCAGCACATCGAAGAAGAGCTGAAAAATCAAGGGTTTGATATTGATAAGCGCAATATTGATCTTGCGGAACCGATTCACAGGGTAGGCGAATATCAGGTATCGGTGCATCTTCATGCGGAGGTTGAAGCGCCTCTTAAAGTAGTTGTGACGCAAAGTTAATTTTTTTGTAATTTCATGAATAGACATGAATATAAATGAAAATCTGATAGAAAAAATCCCGCCGCAAAACCTGCAGGCCGAGGAAAACGTGCTTGGGGCGATGCTGTTTTCACCGGAAGCCGTGACACAGGCGATTGAAATTCTCCGCGAAAATTACTTTTATTCCGAAGCGCACCAGCAAATTTTCTCAAGCATGGTTACGATTTTTGAGCGCGGCCAGGCCATCGATCTGGTGACGGTGACCGAAGAACTCCGCCGGCGCAAGCAGCTTGAGCAGGTAGGCGGGGCAAGCTATCTGGCGCAATTGACTTCCACGATCACGACGGCCGCGCATATTGAACATCACGCCCATATTGTCAAAGAAAAAGCGCTTCTTCGCGGCTTGATAGCGACTTCTACCCAAATTATCCAGGAAGGATTTGAGGCGTCTGCCGACGGCGCCGCGGTTCTGGAGAGGGCGGAACAAATGATTTTTGATCTCAGCCAGCACCGCATCGAAGGAAAATTTATTCGCGTCAAGGACATCATTAAGGATTCTATTGAGGCCATTGACCAGCTTTATCAGCGCAAGGAGCATGTCACTGGACTTGCGACGGGTTTTCATGAATTTGACGTAAAAACGGCGGGTCTTCAGCCCGCTGATTTGATTATTGTGGCGGGAAGGCCGTCGATGGGGAAATCGGCATTTGTTTCCTGTTTGGTCGAACATGTCGCTGTGGTTGTCGGTAAACCTGTCGCTTTTTTTTCCCTTGAAATGAGCAAGGAACAGCTGGTTCAAAGGATGCTGTGTTCTCACGCCCGCGTCGACGCTCAAAAAGTGAGAACCGGATATTTGGCGCATTCCGATTGGCCGAAGCTGACCAGTGCCGCCGGAAAACTTTCGGAGGCGCCGCTTTTTATCGACGATACGCCGGCTCTCAGCGCGCTTGATTTGCGCGCGAAAGCACGCCGGATGAAAATGCAGCACGGGATTGAATTGATCGTGATTGATTACATGCAGTTGATGGATTCGAGGGTCCGGGCGGAAAACCGGCAGCAGGAAATTTCGGTGATTTCACGGTCGCTGAAGGCGTTGGCGCGCGAGCTGCGAATTCCCGTCATTGCGATTAGCCAATTGTCCCGGGCGGTTGAATCCCGGACGGGGAACCGGCCCCAGCTTTCGGACCTTCGGGAATCGGGATCGATCGAACAGGATGCGGATGTCGTGACGTTTTTATTTCGTGAAGAGTACTACAATCCGACCGAAGAAAACAGGAATCGCGCGGAAGCGATTATCTCCAAACAGAGAAACGGCCCGACGGGTTCGGTCGAGCTTGTTTTTGTCAAAGAATGGACCCGTTTTGAAAACCCGGAGTTTCACCGTGAAACGACAGCCGAAGTTTATTAAATTTTGTTCTGGATTTTGGAATGTGAAGTGCACGGTGGTATTGTGCGCTTTTGTGTTGACATGTGTGCTTACAGTTATCCCCGCCGGTGGATTCGCGCAGGAGTCGCCGCAGTCAGCTTCTCCAGCCTCCTCGTCTGACAGCGCGCAACCGGAATCCCGCGAAAATCCGAAGGTCTTGAAAATTGAGGTCAGAGGCAACCGGATTGTCAGCACGCAAACGATTTTAAATCAAATGAAAACGCGCGAAGGAGCAATCTTGAGGTCGTTTGACATCAACGAGGACGTCAAACGGCTTTACGCGCTGGGGCTTTTTCAGGATATTCGAATTGACATGGAAGAGCTGACGGAGGGCGTCCGCCTGATTGTTGTCGTGGCCGAAAAACCTATTGTGCGGCATATCGTTCTTGAAGGCAATAAGGTGTTCAAGGAGCGCGACTTGCGCAAGGAATTGGGCGTTATCGAAGGGCAGGTGCTGGACGAATTTCAAATCAAGGACGGGGTCAACAAAATCCGGGAAAAATACGCGGACAAAGGATTCCGTTTCGTGCAGGTCAATTATTCGATAGACGCCTCGGGCGTGGAAGGCAAGGAATCAATCGTGACGATTGTTGTCGATGAGGGCGAGAAATTTTTGATTGGCGATGTCCGCTTTAAGGGCAACGAAGCGTTTGGGGACAGGCAGTTGAAGAAATACATGAAGACGAGCAAACGCAATGTCGTATTTCTGAGGTTTGGTGTTTTCAAAGAGGAAATCTTCAGGATTGACCTGGAACGCCTGGCCGCTTTTTATCAGCAAAACGGCTTCCTGGATGTTCGCGTTGATCACGAAGTGGATTATGATGAGAAGACCAAGAAAATCATCATTAACGTTTTGATTGAAGAAGGGAAACAGTATCAAACCGGAAAAGTGAATTTGCGCGGAATCAAGGTTTTCCCGGAAAGTGAAATCTGGCGCTTGATGAGAATGCTTCCGGAAACAGTTTATTCGCAAGAGGGCGTGGCTTCCGAGGTTCGTGTGATCCGGGAATTTTACCACGAACGGGGTTACATGGATGCGCGAATCATGCCGGATGTGTCGTTGAATCAAAACACGGGAAAAGTGGACGTCGTGTATCAAATTGAAGAAGGCGATATCTATTTTGTGGATAAAGTGAAGATACGCGGAAACACAAAAACGAAAGATGTCGTGATTCGCCGGGAACTCAGAATCCGGCCCGGCGACAAATTCGACGGAAACGCGATTAACCGTTCAAAAGAGCGCCTTCAAAATCTGGATTATTTCGACGAAGTGACTTATGACACAGAACCGAGCGATGCCCAGAATCGAAAAGACATCGTGTTCAGGGTTAAGGAGAAGCGGACCGGAGAACTTTCTTTCGGCGCCGGGTTCAGTTCGGTCGATCAATTCATCGGTTTTGCCGAGATTTCACAGCGCAATTTTGATTTGATGAATTGGCCGCGATTTACGGGCGGCGGCCAAAAAGTCTCTTTGCAGGGGCGTTGGGGGACGATTACCCGCAAGTTTGAAGTCAGTTGTGTAGAGCCGTATATTTTTAACCGGCCGATTTCCTTGGGCCTTGATGTTTATAATACGCGAC
>CAZFUU010000065.1:0-8121 GCA_964522565.1 uncultured bacterium
ATCCGGCTCGAAATGCTCCCGCGAATGCTGACAGCACGGGCATTTCGCAGGCGGCTCCGTCCCCTCGGCGACATACCCGCAAACGCCGCATTTCCAGCGAATCGGTTTTTCCCGTTTGTAAACGGTTCCGTTTTCCACCATCTCAAGCAGCTTCCGGTAACGCGCCGCGTGATGCTCCTCAACCTTCGCGATCTGGCGGAACAGGCGTGCCGCGTCCGCAAATCCTTCGGCCTCCGCTTCCTTCGCGAACTCCGGATACATCGTCATGGTTTCATACATTTCGCCGTCAAGCGCCGCTTTCAGGTTGGCTTTCGTGTCCGCCATTTCACCGAGCAGTTTGAAATGATCCTTGGCGTGGCGGACCTCGTTGCCCGCCGTTTCTTCAAGGATTTTCGCGATGTAATGATATCCGTCTTTGCGCGCCTGCTGGGCGAAGAACGTATATTTGTTCCGCGCCTGTGATTCGCCGGCAAACGCGGCATGAAGATTTTTTTCTGTCTTTGATCCTTTCAATGAACCCATATTTTATCCTCCGATTATTAATTCAACTTCCAAAGGCCATAGTTTAAAAATCCCGCGAAGGTCACCCATAAAAAATACGGAATGAGTAAAATCGCGGCAGGGGGACGGATTTTCCGGAATTCAAGAATCGTCACGACAATGAGTCCCCACAAAACCACAAGCTCTATCAACGCCGCGCCCGGCGCGCGAAGGCCAAAAAATATCACGGACCACATCAGATTTAAAAAAAGCTGAACGCCAAACACGATTAAGGCGCGACGGCGCCGCGAATGGCCCGATAGCCAGACCAGCCATGCCGCGACCGCCATGGTCATGTAAAGAACCGACCAGGCCGGGCCAAAAACCCACGATGGCGGCGTCAGCGCCGGCTTATTCAACGCCGGGTACCAATCCGCCACCGAAGAAGCCGTAAACACCGACCCTACCGCTCCCGCGCCCAGGCAAACCAGAATAAATCCGGCCAAAACCGCTGCTTTTTTCAGAACGCCTCCCATCTTGGAAATGCCATAAATAAATTTGAATTATGATATAATCCCGCCCATGAAAGCAAGCGGAATTAAACATCATGCCTTTCCGGTTCTTCTGCTTTGCTCGATAGCGCTGGGAGGAATTTTGGGCTTTGCGCTGAAGGGCGACGCTCTCATTCTCAAGCCGCTCGGGGACGTTTTTCTTAATCTGCTCTTTACCGTCGTTGTCCCTCTTGTTTTCTTTTCAATTTCGTCCGCCGTCGCAGGTGTCGCGGGCGGAAAGCGCCTCGGGAAAATCCTTCTCTGGATGCTTTTGATTTTCATCGTCACGGGGCTGATCGCCTCCGCGCTTATGGTTTTGGCCGTCAAAATTTTCCCGCCGGTTGTTCAGCTTGACCTTTCTCAAATGCCGGAAATGGCGCCGGCCGGAACAAATTTATCCGCTCAAATTGTCGGCGCGTTCACGGTTTCCGATTTTTCCGATCTGCTGTCGCGAAAGAACATGCTGCCGCTTATTTTATTTTCGATTTTATTCGGCCTCGCGGTTTCAGCTTCCGGGGAAAAGGGGCGGGCCGCAGGCAATTTTCTCGCGGCCGGGCACCGCGTCATGATGAAAATTATTTCCTACATCATGCTTTACGCGCCGATTGGATTGTTCGCTTACTTCGCTTATCTCACCGGAAATTTCGGAACCGGGCTGTTTCAATCTTATGTTCGCGTGGTTGCGATTTATTATCCGGTGGCGTTCGGCTATTTTTTTGTCGCGTTTTCAATTTACGCCTTCCTCGCGGGCGGAATTTCCGGCTTAAAAAAATTCTGGCCTAATATCATCGCGCCGGCCGCAACAGCGCTTGGAACGGGAAGCAGCATTGCCACAATTCCGGCAAATCTGGAAGCCGCTGACCGGATAGGCACGCCGAAGGAAGTGAGCGAGATTGTCATTCCCGTCGGCGCGACGATTCACATGGACGGCTCGTGCCTCGCGGCGATTCTGAAGATCGCGCTTCTCTTCAGCGTTTTTCAGATTCCGTTCGCGGGATTCGGGACGATTGCGTCAGCGATCGGGATTTCCCTGCTTTGCGGCGTTGTGATGAGCGGCATTCCGGGCGGAGGGTTCCTGGGTGAAATGCTGATTATTTCGCTCTACGGATTTCCGATTGAAGCGCTTCCGATTATTTCAGCGGTCGGAATTCTGGTCGATCCGCCCGCCACCATGGTAAACGCCGTCGGCGACAATGTCGCGGGCATGCTGGTGGCGAGAATCATTCACCCCGTTAGAGGCAGGAAAATCTCTCAAATGGACTCGTTCCTAATTTAATTCATCCTGCTGTAAACCCCGTACCACGCCTTCACAGGCGTGGCCTTGGGGGAAAACCCTTCGGGAAAATCGTGCCCATCCATCCCCGTCTTCACAGCCGGGGCTTTGCGTGTTACGGGGTAAAATTAGAAACAAAACAATAGAGTGGGTCTGCCTCTAACGGGGTAAGCCGCCAACTAACTGCCGAACCTTTTCAAAATCCGGAACGCGGCGGACGACCGGCGTTTTGTCCTGTTTGTAGGCGAGAAGCTGCTCCTCAAACGTCGTTTTCGGATGCGTGTAGAAAATCCCGAGCGGCAATTTTTCGGTTTCCGTCGCGCGGCGAAACGCTTCCGCGCGGTCGGTCACGGGATGTTTTTCGTCCAAATAATACGTGTGCTCGCGAAACCACGGATACGTATTGATTTTATTAAAAGTCACGCACGGCTGAAAAATATCGACAAGCGCGTATCCTTTGTGTTGAATCGCCGCTTTCAGAATCGCTTTGGTTTGCTCCTTGTTACCGACAAACGCGCGCGCGACAAATGACGCGTCCAGCGCGATCGCGACCGCGATCGGATTAAACGGCTCCAGAATCACGCCGCCGACCTGAACTGGCGTCACAAACCCGCGTTCACTGGTCGGCGAGGCCTGCCCCTTCGTCAGGCCGTAAACCATGTTGTTGTGAACAATGTTTGTAATGTCGGGATTCCGGCGGATGCAATGGATAAAATGATTCCCGCCTTCGCCGTACATGTCGCCGTCACCGCTTTCGGCGATCACGGTGAGTTCCGGATTCGTCGCTTTGATGGCCGTCGCGGGGGGCAATGCGCGGCCGTGAAGCCCGTTAAAATAATTGACTTTGAGGTATTGCGGAATTTTCGCCGCCTGCCCGATTCCGGACACCAGAACCAGTTTTTCCTGCTGCAGGCCGAGTTCGACAATCACCTCTTTCAAAAGGTTCAGGATGCCGAAATTGCCGCAGCCCGGGCACCAGGCGATGTCGCATGTCATCTCAAATGGGTTTTTTGTCTCTGCCATTTTTCACCAGTGTTTTAAATTGTTTGGAAGCAAATTTAATCATCACCATTAACTACCTTCCGTCTCAAACTGTAAAAAGCCAAGCCAGTCGTCTGAGACGCGTCTTGGAAGCTTCGCGGGCACGGTGCCCCGAAGGGCTTACATCCCGCACCGGTTGTTCGTCCGCTCCAGCGGCGGACGACAACCTGTACGCTCGCCGCTTGGAACGCTTTGCGTACCCAGCTCCAAACGGCTCCGCGAACTGCTGTCTGCAAGCCCTTCGGGGCGAGCGAAGCTGAAGAGTCGAGCGAGACTTGACACGCTGGGACAAGTCGAGCGTCGGCAAAGACGAGCTGGCTTGGCTTTCATTATCCCACCCAACTGTGGAATGACTTGCGCCGTTCAAATGGCTTTCGCCAGCGTTTCAACGCTGAACGGAAAACCGTTGTATTGCAGAATCTGCCGGCTCACCGAAAGCCCGGTTTCCCGCCTGATCAGTTTCGCGAACTGCCCCGTCGCGTTATTTTCAACTAAAACGGTTTCTCGCGCCTGTTTGATATATCCCGCGATTTTCGGATGCAGCGGGTATACCTGTTTGCAATAAAGAAACGCCGTGTCCGGATCGTTTTTGATTTCAAGCGCTTCTTTGATGC
This sequence comes from uncultured bacterium, assembly GCA_964522565.1. Taxonomy (GTDB): domain Bacteria; phylum Omnitrophota; class Omnitrophia; order Omnitrophales; family Danuiimicrobiaceae; genus CAZFUU01. The sequence continues at coordinate 3,960 of CAZFUU010000065.1, forward strand.
ACGAATATGTCGAGCCCCAGCCAATGACCAGTTTCTTGAAGTTTATAATGCCGATTAGTTCGGGTTCGATCATTATATTCTTTAACAATTCCATCTTTCGCAAACGCTTGTCCGCCATCGCCGTTCTGACGCGAAAATCTTCCGTGATGAATCCGCTTTCGTCATGTTCGTCGCTATCGACACAAACCACGCCTTTGCCGAAACCAGGAATTCCGCGCGGAGAAATTCCGTTTTCGGTAATCTGATAACGCTTGTAGTTGTCTCCGGTTTCAACAATATGATTTTGGGGCGGCGCGCCCGGAATCGGGAGTGAAGAAACATTGTAATACAAATCAACCAAAAACTGGTCGGTCAGAATAAATACGGGAACCTGAAACCTGTCCGCGATGTCAAACGCGCGGCCGCTCAGCAAAAACGCGTCTTCAATTGTCCCGGGCGCGAAAATGACCCGCGGAAATTCGCCGTGACCGGCATACAGCGCGAGGTCTAAATCGCCCTGTTCCGTCCTTGTCGGAAGCCCCGTCGCCGGGCCCGGACGCTGTGCCAAATGAATCACAAGGGGCGACTCAATCGCTCCTGCCAAACTCAAACCTTCGGTCATCAGCGCGAATCCTCCGCCGGATGTAGAGGCCAACCCTTTCCCGCCCGCGTACCAGCTCCCGAGCGCGGCATTGATTCCCGCGATTTCATCTTCGGCCTGGTCGACAATTACTCCGAATTTTTCCGCGTTTTGCGCCAAAAACGTCAAAACGCCGGTCGAAGGCGACATCGGGTAGGCCGAAATAAAATCGCATCCGCCCGCGATCGCGCCGAGCCCGACCGCTTCAGCGCCGTTCAGAAAGAATTCATTTTTCACCTTGTCGTCGCGACGGATGGAAACGGAAACGCCCTGTTTCTTTTCGAATTCCCGCGCGAGCGCCAGGCCCTTCGTAACCGCCGCGCAATTTTTTTCGACGATGTCCGGTTCCTTTTTCGCGAAAAAGGTTCGGACAAAGCCTGTCAGATCGGCTTCGGTAAGGTTAAACAGCCCTCCGACAAACCCCGCGGCAATTGTATTCGAAAAAATTTCATTCCCGATTTCTCCGGCAAGCGCCTGAAAAGGAATATCATAAATTTCCCGGTCTGTTTTGAGCAGGTTACGGTCGCCGGCAATAATTGTCTTTTTTGAAATACGCCAGTCAAGATGGGGGATCGCTTTCGAATCGAGAGGAATCAGAAGGTCGATGCGCTCAACAAAAGCGGAAACGCGTTTCGAGGAAACCCTGATTTCGGTGGAATTACTGCCTCCGCGGACGCGGGACATGTATTCTTTCGTAGCGCAAACATGATAACCGGCCCGTTTGAGGAGCCGGGTCAGGACGACTTCGATGGTCTGGATGCCCTGTCCCGCTTCGCCGCACAGGACAATCGAAATGTCATCTTTAAATTCAATCACATCCGGCATAATTCTTTGTCCTCATTCAGCCAATGTAAGCTTGTCCTCATCACCGTTCATTCCATCCCAGCGATTCCCCAGATGCACGAAGACAGCGGGAAGGATATGCTGTTTGCCACTCAAACAATAACCCCTGCGGGGTCAAACTCGTGGACAAACACATATCCTTCCCACTTTCCCAAATCTCATAACACTTTAGAAGCGTCGGGGAATGCGGTAATGCGAGTTTGACCCCGCAGGGGTCACTGTTTGAGCAGGGCCGCATTCCCCGGCGCTTCTACATCTATATTGATAGCTGCCTCATGAAATAAACCCATGTTTTCATGATTTTCCGCGAGACATCATGCCACAGAAATGCTTATAATAGAAGCTTAAATTTGAGAAGCACATTTTTGCCAAGGAGGATTGGGTGAAGCCGGTTGAAATTGCGGAAAAAACGTACTGGGCCGGGGTGAATGATTTTGAAACGGATCTTTTTGAGGCCATCTGGCCACTTCCGAACGGCGTCTCCTACAATTCGTATTTAATCGCCGACGACAAAATCGCACTGATCGATACCGTCAAAAAAACCTTCACGGCCGAATACCTTGAGGGGCTGAAAACACTTCTAAACGGCCGCGCGATTGATTATTTAATCATCAACCATATTGAGCCGGATCACTCGGGCTCAATCGATACCCTCTTCCGCCTGTTTCCCGGCATTCAGATTGCCGGAAACGCGAAAACACAGGAACTGCTGAACGCCTATTACCATCTCCCCGGAAACTTTAAACTGGTTCAGGACGGCGAAACACTTTCGCTTGGCGGCCGGAATTTGAAATTTATCATGGCGCCGATGGTGCACTGGCCCGAAACCATGATGACCTATGACGAAAAAACGAAAACGCTTTTTTCCGGGGACGCGTTCGGCGCTTTCGGCGCGCTTTCAAGCGGGCTGTTTGACGACGAAGTCGATCTCGCGTTTTACGCCGAAGAAACACGGCGGTATTTTTCGAATATCATCGCCAAATATAGCGCGATGGTCCAAAAGGCCATCACGAAACTTTCCGGAACCGAAATTAAAATGGTCGCCTCCACGCACGGGCCTGTTTACCGGAAAGATCCCGGCTATATTATCGATTTCTACCGGAAATTGAGCGCGCAGGAAACCGAAAGGGGCGTCCTGATCGCTTACGCGTCAATGTATGAAAACACGAAACGGATGGCGGACGCGGTCGCGGCAGGCCTCGCAGAAAAGCGCGTCCCGCACAAAATTCTCAACGTTTCACGCACGCACCTGTCTTTCGTGTTTAACGACGCGTGGAAATACAAAGGAATTGTTCTCGGCAGTCCCACTTACAATACCAAGCTTTTCCCTTTAATGCAATCTCTTATGGAAATGATCCGGAATTCGAATTTACAAAACCGGTTTGTTGGTTTCTTCGGTTCTTACGGCTGGAGCGGCGGCGCGATGGCGCAGTTTAAAACACTCACTGAAAAAGGGAATTTAACCCTGGTGGAACCCGCCGTTGAAGTCAAGGGCGGGCCGACCGAACAGGACTTCGAGCGGTGCCGCGCACTCGGCCTGAATATCGCCGACGCTGTTTAAAAATGGTTCGAATGGTTGACGCACAAGTTCGAGCAAAAACCGGCTATTTTTATGATGACCGAAGGTATTTGTTTTGAAGATCGTTTAAAATCTGAAGGCCGGCCTTGCGCTCGTAATCACGAAGATCCGCTCCGATCGATACGATTCCAAATAATTCCCGCAACAGCCGTTGAATCGTATACAGTCGGTTCAATTCAAAACCCGTGCGTTCAACCGCCGCATACAAAAGAGATTTCATCTCGTGAACTTCAACATCTTCCGTCTTGCCGCCCGGCTGAAGCAGCAAATCGTTCATTTTGACAATCACGTGATTGATTAAAACACCGATCGCTTTGTCATTCAAATTTTTAGAGCTTTGACAGTCCGGGAGCATTTTGTCAATCATCCCCCTTTTTCGCTTTGGAGCAACCCGCTTGCCTGAACGTCACGGATGACAACTCAAAGTAGTATTCCAGATACTCGATATTCTTATAAGCCCGGTCGATTGCCGCCCCCTCGACCCGAATCCGCCGAAGCAAAGCTTTTAAGGTGTCAAATTCCCGGCGTTTCATGAACCAGTCCGGCATACTTTCCAGCCACTCATTAATCCGCGCTTCTGCAACCGCGAAAGAGACCTGCGGAATCGACTTGCCCTGTTCATGTTGAGTGAGAAGCTCACGAATTTTATCGAGCAACTTTTTTAAACGGTATTTTTCACGAACACCGGTTATATTCCTAAATGTCATCATCGTTGGTTATTTCCTTTCGTGTTCTTTCAATATCAAGTTTTGCCATCGTCATCTGCCGGTATATGCGGAACCAGGAACCAAACTTCTTAAGCCCCCAGGCCAAGGTCTTATTCACCGGCGGCTTCTTCCCTGATTGAACCGATTCCATTCATCTCCCCTCCCAACGCCCGGCCGGCATAAACCCCGGTTCAGCAGTCATTCGATCTCTTCCGCACAAAGAAAGATCGTCATTGTGCCCGCGGCAAACAGTGCGCTCTTTTCGTTCACGAATCTTGATGTGAAATACAAGCCCGAGTTCCCCATAAACCCGGGCAAGCATTTCAAGCACCCTTACGGAATGCTTCTCCGTTACATTCGGATATACCTTGAAATAGCGCTTCAAATACCTAAAAGCGTCTCTGACCGGCTTAT
>CAZFUU010000066.1:0-8046 GCA_964522565.1 uncultured bacterium
AGAGAAGCCGATACGGATTGGGTCGTTAGTTTGGATGATGATTGTTTTATTCCGGACGTCCGGTCTATGAAGGCGGTTGAAGAAATCATCGAAACACTGCCTCAAGCGGCAATTATCACATTTAGGGTCCGGACAGACACTCATCAAAGCCAAATCACTCAAGAGGAAAAGAATTTCAGCCCGCATCAAGTGATTGATTTTATGGCGGGGGCTTGTGTCATCAGGAAAAGCGCGTTCATTGAAGCAGGAGGATTTGACGCTGATTTTTTTCGCGCGGGTGAGGAGCGTGACCTGGCGATCCGTTTGCTGGACAAAAACCGGCCTGTCTATTACGCGCCGCATATTGAGTTTGAGCATCTGCAAACATCGACCGATCGTGACATGGGGCTGATAGAACAGTATTCTTTTCGGAATGATTTATGGTTTCACTATAAATATTTTTCCCTTCTGCTTTTCCCGCTATTCGCGATTAAATGCATCATTAGTCATGCTATCTTGTGTTTTCAAAAGAGATACTGGAAAGCATACGGCATGGGCTTCCAGCTTTTTTTGATTGCCTTAAAGAAAGAAAAAATTAAACCATGTCGCATTTGTTCGAAAACGGTATTTAGATACTTCTATTTGCGATACTACGGAAAAACATTTTTTGAGCATATGCTATGAGCTATTTAGAGGGTTTTATTAAAATTGGGATTGCGGCATTTTTTTTTGCGTCGCTTATATTTTTGCGAATGCATCGTTTGTTAACGCTATTCATTTTTTTTGGTCTTGGTGCTGTTTATCTCGCTTTGCCGGAATGGGGACAGGTCTTGAATTTCATTTACCAATTTCGTTGGGTGCTTCTTGTCTTGGCAGTATTTGTTTGTTGGGCGGAAGTTTTTTTTCAACGCCTTCATTATTCTCCACCCCCAAAGCCATTGATTTTTTTTATGGGCTTTATTGTTCTTGCAGCGTCGTCTGTTTTTTATTCGACGCATTTTATTTTATCGTTATTGAAAGTATTTTCAGTCCTGCTTTTATGGCTCTTGATATATCTTTGGGGCGTGTTCAATCGTCGCGACCTGAACATTGGAGTCCAAAGTTTCTACAATCAATTATTCTTCTTGTTCCTTATGATCATTTCCAGTTTTCTGGTTTATTTGGGAATTGGCGGTGATGACAATTTTTATTTTGGTCGCCAATTTTTTAAATCATATTTTGGCAATCCCAATTCTGTCGGAGCCCTGATCGGCATTTTTATCATTCCGGTTTTTGCTTCAAAAGTTTTGATGGCGAAAGATTCTGGAAAGAAAAGCATTGCTTTGCTATGTTTTGTTTTCGCCATCTTTTTTTTATTTTGGAGTTTTTCGCGGGCTGGTATCTTGGCCGGTCTCATATCCGGTATTGTATTAGTTCTATTTTTACTTCCAAGGCGCATATTTGTATTTTATTTGCTGTTGTTTATTCTTTTTCTAGGGTTTGAACGTCAAATTAAGCATCAATATTTTGAGTATTTTTATTCTCAGTGGGTTCAAAAGGGTCGCGCGACAGAAACCGATATCTTTTCGTCTCGCAGAACTATTTGGGAAAATGCCTTTGATGTGGCAAAAGAACGCTTATGGTCAGGATATGGGTTTGGGGCAAACGAAGACATCAGTCAATCAGCAGAAATTGGTTACCATTCGTTTGAATTGCGACGAAGGACAGAAAATAGTTATTTAACCGTCTTTGAACAACTTGGAATTCCTGGCCTGATAGTCTTGCTTCTCATAATGATTAGTTTATGCAATCCAATTCCTATTTTATTTTTGAAAAAAATAGTTTCGCGTGATCGATATATTATTATCGTAATGTTATATTCGATTATCATTGGAGGTTTTGTGAATGCGATTTTTGAAGATTGGCTTTTCTCCGTCGGCAGTTTCATTTGTGTGCTTTTTTGGATAATAGCGGGTATGTTTTCTTGGATTACTTCTGACCTGAAAAATAGGGAGAAAAATGATTTTTCATGAATAAGGGTAATAAATCTGCGTTTATCTGGCCGGTGTTTTCGTTTTATCATGTGGCGCGGGCGAGGGCTTTTGCGGACGCGGTCGGCGCTGAAAAAATGCTCTGCCTGGAACTGACGGGCGGTTCAGCGGGCTCTTATACCCAAAAAATACGGTGTGTGAACAATCGGGCGGGCATGACATTTGAAACCTTGTTTCCCAATCAGGAGATTTCCGGGGTCTCGGGCCGTGAGCTCGGAAAAGCACTGATTCGAAAATTGGAATCAGCCGATATTCAAACAATTTTCCTGGCTGGATACGGACGGCCTGAAAACAGGGCGGTGATCCGTTGGGCTCACAAAAAAAAGAAACGGGTCATTTTATTTTTCGAAACCAAGGAAAACGACTTCCGGAGATTTTTTTTTAAGGAATGGGTGAAAAGGCGGATAGTCAAACATGTGCACGGCGCGCTTTGCGGAGGACTGCCGCAGAAAAATTATGCTCTCAAACTCGGAATTCCGTCTAACAGAATCGCGTTATCATGTGATGTGGTTGATAACGATTTTTTTTCTCGCGAAGCCGGCGCTGTCAGGGAACAGGCGGCCGAATGGCGGATGAAGCTTGACCTGCCAGAGAATTATTTTTTCTCCTGTTCCCGGTTTGTCAGGCAGAAAAATATTTTTACGCTTCTTGATGCGTATCGGAATTATCGGGCTCGGGGAGATCGGAATAATTGGGGCCTGATTATTTGCGGGGCCGGCCCTCTCCGCCAGCAATTGCTGCGCGAGATTAGCGCCAAAGACACGGCCGGCGTTCGGCTCATTGATTTTCAGCCGCCGGCCCGATTAGTGCCTTATTATGCGCTGGCGCGCTGTTTTATTTTGGCGAGCACTTATGAACCGTGGGGCCTTGTGGTCAATGAAGCAATGGCATGCGGGCTGCCGGTTCTGGTCAGCCGCGCGGCCGGAGCGGCGGCCGAACTTGTCCGGGAAGGTGAAAATGGCATGACGTTTGATCCGCATCGCCCAGACCATCTGGCAAGCCACATGTCGGAAATTTCCTCGGGCGCGCTCGACTTGGCCGGAATGGGAAAACAAAGCGAAAAAATCATTTCCGGATGGGGGCTTGATTTATTTGTCAAAGGGGCTCAAAACTTGATAGCGGTTGATTAACAAAGCGGAAAACCGATGAAAATCTTACATGTTCTTCCTTCGCTTGACTGCCGTTTCGGGGGGCCGGTTTTTTCAGCGATTGAAATGCTGTCTGAAATGACAACAGAAGGGATGGACGTCACTTTGGTGTCGACTGTTCCGCGCCGCCCGTCATCGGCGTTGAGGGTGTATGAATTTCCCTCGGTGATTTTTCAATCAACTTGGGGAGGAAAATGGGGATTTTCAATGGCTTGCGGCCGTTGGTTAAGGAAAAACATTCCTTTCTATGACCTTGTTCAGATCGATTCCGTTTTTACTTACACAACGTTTGTTGCTTCGAGGGCTTGCCGAAAACATGGCATTCCCTATATTGTGAGGCCATGCGGAGCGCTCGCCCCCTATGGAATGAAACGAAAACGGTTGAAAAAGAGCATCTATTTCCGGTTGATTGAGAAACGGAACTTAATCCATGCGGCCGCGATCCGGTGTGTTTCTCAACGCGAGGCGGATCACGTCGCCCGGGTCATCAAACATCACCGCCTTGAAATTGTTCCGGTCGGGACAAATATTCAGCCCGTGCGCGCGGAATCCGGCGATAAAAAAAACATTTTGTTCCTTGGCCGTTTCAGCCCGGAAAAAGGAATTACGGCTTTCATCGAGGCGCTTCGATTATTGTCAGAAAAGCGACGGGATTTTCACGCGTGTTTATGCGGTGATAAAAATTCCGCTTATGGCCGCAGGATTCAGCGGCTGATTCAGGATAAGAAAATAAGCGATGTGGTTTCATGCCATGACTTTATCGAATCCAGGGAGAAACAGCAGATGCTTAGCCGCGCGGCCTGTCTTGTTTTGCCGTCTTTGAGCGAAAGTTTAGGCCTGGCCGCGGTCGAAGCCATGGCCTGTCAAGTTCCCGTGGTGGTTTCAACAAGCGCGGGGCTGGCTGAAGATGTCATGGAAAACAAATCCGGCCTTGTCGTGAATCATGATCCGGCGTCTGTCGCGGATGCGTTGTCCTTCATTTTGGATCAGCCGGATGAAGCGCGCAAGATGGGAGAGGCAGGGAAGCGGCTGGTTGATGAAAAATACCGGTGGAAACCGGTTGTTGCCCGTTTGAAAAATATTTACGCCGAAATTCTGAAAAACAAAATAAACGGTGCTTGAAATGCCGGATATAACGGTCGTCGTATTGACGCGGGACGAAGAGCGAAATCTTGGGACTTGTTTGACCAGCGTTTCCGGAGTCGCCCGCGAAATTTTTGTGGTGGACTCGTTCAGCGCGGACAAAACCGTTCAAATTGCCGCGTCCCTGGGCGCAAGCGTGTATCAGCATTCTTTCGAAACTCATGCCCGTCAGTGGGACTGGGCGTTTCAACATCTTCCCATTCAAACCGAATGGATCTTGGCCTTGGATGCGGATCAGTCGTTGACGCCCGAGCTTGCCGCGGAACTTTCCGGGATGATGGAAACGGTTTCACCAGAATTGGGCGGCTTTTATATCAAACGGCGTTATGTTTTTTGCGGTAAACCCGTGAGATTTGGCGGATATGGCTCCAAATGGATGCTCAAGCTTTTCCGTCGTTCAAGCGTTTTGCTGGATGAAAAGGAACTTCTGGATTTCCGGTTTTACGTCAAGTCCGGCCGGACCGGGTATTTGAAAAATGAAATTGTCGAGAATAATCATAAAGACGATGATCTGCGTGTCTGGAAGGACAAGCACCGTCGGTTTGCGAAGGTACAGGCCCGCGAAGAACTGCGGTATAGGCGGCTGAAGCGGCCGTCATGGCTTATCAGGGTCAACCCGTTTGGGAGTCCCGACGAACGGGTTTTATTCTGGAAAAGCGTCTGGTACTGGCTTCCGCGGTATGTGAGGCCCGGGATTTATTTTCTTTACCGGTATTTTTTTCGGCTTGGATTTCTGGACGGAAGAAACGGTTTGATTTATCACGGTTTGCAGGCGTTCTGGTACCGCATGCTCGTGGACCGTGAAATCGGGCGATTAAAACATGAAAATTTTGCTGATTAATCAGAGTTTTTATCCCGATCCGGTTGCTACCAGCCGGCTGTTGACCGACCTGGCGCTTGATTTGCAGGCGCGGGGACATGCCGTATCGGTTTTGGCCGGAAACCGCTCATATGATGTTCCGGAAAAACGCTATCCGCGGAGCGAGAATTATCAGGGGATATCGATCCGGCGGATTTCTTATTTGCCGTTTGTGAAGCGGTCGAAATTACTTCGGATTTTAAGCGCCTTTTCCTTTTGTGCCGGTTTGGTCATATCCCTGGTGTTGATGGGGAAACAGGATCGCATTGTTGTTTTAACGTCTCCTCCGTTTATCGCTTTTTTTGTCTTGCTTTTTAAATTTTTGAATCAGGCGAAAGTTGTTCACTGGGTCATGGATTTAAATCCGGAGGAATTAATCGCGACGAATTGGATACGTGAAGGTTCGCTCGCGGCGCGGATCGGACATTGGATTTCTAAGCGGATCTATGCGGCGTCCGATAAAATCATCGTGTTGGACCGTTATATGAAGTCAAGGATTGAGAAAAAGCTGGCAACGGACGTCAGGATTTGCGTGCTGCCGCCCTGGGCGCAGAATGAGGTTATCACTCCCGATCTTTCCGGGAAAAATAAATTCCGGAAGGCATACGCGGTTGAAGATCGGTTTGTCGTGATGTATGCGGGCAATCACAGCATTTGCCATCCACTCGAGACGGCGCTTGAGGCGGCCTTTCGCTGCCAAAATGATCCGGAGATTGTTTTTTTCTTTATTGGAGCAGGCGCGAGAGTCAAGGAAGTAACGGAGTTTAAGCACAGGCACGGATTGTCCAACGTGATGCAGGCGGATTATCTGCCGGTGTCCGAACTTTCGGATGTGCTGTCCACGGCGGATTTGCATTTGGTGGTTCACGGCGAAAAATTTTCCGGAATTGTCCACCCGAGTAAAATTTACGGTATTTTATCGGTGGGAAAACCATTTGCGTTGATCGGCCCTTCGGAAAGTGCGATTGGTGACTTGATACGTGAAACCGGTTTGGGGTATCATGTGGCGTTGAATGACGTTGACGGTTTGTGTCGGGTTATTGAAAACGTACGAAAAATTCGCAAAGATGTCTTGCGGGTTTTCAGGGAAGACAGTCTCACGATTGTGCGCGACAGACTTAACCGGGAAATGCTGTGTGCCCGGGTGGCCGGGCAGGTGATCGATTGTTAATGCCGCATCCAGGAATTTATGATTAAAACGATGGTGTCAATATTTTTGGGTTCTACGGCCGTTTCTGTTGGCCTGACGTTTTTATTTATTCGCCTGGTTCGTTCTTTCGGCTGGGTGAAGGCGAAGCTGGCGGAGAAAACGGCATTCCGCAGAAGAGGAGTCATTCCTGGATTAGGGGGAGTGCCAATTTTCTTTTCCGCCTGGGGTGTTTTTGCCTTTCTTGTTCTGGTGAGATGGATTCCGTCCGCTTCCGGGCAACAAACGGCGTTAATAGTTGGGCTGGCGATTGCTTCGGCCGTGATGCTGCTGGCGGGATTGTGGGACGATTTTTTCGGGCTTCATTATGCCGTGAAATTGCTTGTTCAAATCTTAACGGCGGTGCTTTTATTCCAGTTTGGATACCGGATAGTCCGCTTGACGCATCCCTTTGTGATGGAATCAATCGACCTTGGCCCGTATGCGATTTTCGCGACGGTTTTTTGGCATGTTCTAATTATTAACGCGATTAATCTGATTGACGGACTGGATGGTTTAGCGGCGGGGATTTCAATCATTGCGCTCGGCGTTATTTTATTTTTGGGAGAATGGACGGCGTCGCAATTCGGTTTTTTTCCTGTTATTTTAGCCGGCGTGTTGTCGGGCTTTTTGTTTTTCAATTTTTATCCCGCGCGGATTTTTTTGGGCGATTCCGGAAGTCAAATGGTCGGACAATTCCTGTCGGCGATCACGCTTCTCAGTGCGACAAAATCGTCGGTGGCAACGGCCTTGACCTTTCCTGTGGCTGTATTGCTTATTCCGGTGATAAACGTTATTTTGATCACATTGGTCCGCGTGGCGATGGGTAAAAATCCTTTCAGATCCCATTCAGGTTTTCATTTGCATTATAAACTTATCCGCAACGGATTTTCGCACCGCGGCAGCGTCTTGTTTTTATGCGGCATTTCGCTGGTCTTCGCCGGGGTCGGGATATGGGTGATTCATCATGGTTCGCGCATGGCTTCTTTTTGGGTTACCATTACCTGTGTTTTGCTGCTGACACTATTTTATTTCGCCTTGGACAAGTATAAAAAAAGTAATTTTTGACCGGTTTTTGCCTGGTTGCGCCTCGCAAATCCGCCGTCTGCCAATCACACCTCTCAAAAAATCTGTTAATTTTCTTTATTGCAAGCAAGATATTTCAATGATACATTTTATCGATTTCTGAAAGGAAAGGGGGTGAATACACATGAAAAGGATCGCGTTTATGATTTTGGCTTTTTTTGTTGCGTTTCAAGGAGCCGTTTTAGCGTATGAAGTTGAGGGCACCATCGATTCTGTCGATGCGGTAGAAAGTTCTTTTGCCGTTATGACGGAGGAGGGGAACTCAAACATTTCATACGACGCCATGACGACGTGGCCGGAGGGAGTTACTGATCCGAATGCGCTTGTCGGCAATAAGGTGAAGGTGACGACTGATGAAACCACGGGCGTGGCGGTTTTAGTCGAAAAGGTGAACATGAATCCGGATGTTACGCCGGACTCAATCACTGTAGATCAAATGTAATTCCGGTTGAATGAATTGATCCGGGGCGCCTAATTCATGATCGCTCGAAACGGGAAAAAAGTGAAAGTGGGTGAACTTGGCCGAATCCGGCTAAGCGGGCTAATCTGCGGTCCCAACCCGAAACAACTAATCTCGTCGGCGTAGCAGATAGGCATCATCTAATTCAAAAGAGG
>CAZFUU010000067.1:0-8031 GCA_964522565.1 uncultured bacterium
TTCAGCAACGCCTTGCGCTGTTCATCCGTCAACGGAATCTCGACAACTTCCGAAACCCCGGATCGGTTCAACCGCACCGGCACACCGCAATAAATATCGGACAGGCCATACTGGCCGTTCAAATAAACACAGCACGGCATCACGCGGTTTGAATCCCTAAGGATCGCCTCGACCATCGCGACGGCCGAAGACGATGGGGCGTAATAAGCGCTTCCTGATTTTAACAAGTTAACGATTTCAATCCCGCCGTTTCGGGTCCTTTCATGAATCGCCGCGAGTTTTTCATCCGCGATGATTTCCGCGGCGGCCCGGCCGTCTATCATGGAATATTCGGGGACCGGGACCATTAAATCCCCGTGTCCGCCCAGCACCATCGCCTCAATTTTTGACGGCGCGATGCCCGTCTCGAGAGATAAAAAATAAGCGTACCGCGCGGAATCCAAAACACCCGCCATTCCGATAACTTTTTCGGGGGAAAACCCTGATTTTTTCCAGGCCAGATGACTCATGACGTCTAGCGGATTGGTGACAATGATCAAAATACTGCCCGGAGAATACCGGACAACTTCCGTGACAATCGATCCGATAATTTCTGCGTTTTTCGCCTGAAGGTCGTCGCGGCTCATCCCGGGTTTTCGCGCGAGTCCGGCGGTAATGACCACCACATCAGAATTTTCGGTTTGCGCATAAGAACATGTCCCCGTAATTTGCGTGCGAAAACCCTCAACGGAGGAGGACTCCATCATGTCGAGCGCTTTCCCCTGGGGGATTCCATCCAGAACATCGACCAGCACCACGTTGGCGAGTTCCTTTTCCAGAACCCTCTGGGCAACCCCGGCCCCCACAAAACCCGCTCCAATAACCGTTACTTTAGGAAAATTCATGATTGCATCTTCCGGATAATCGCCTCTCCCATTTCCCGCGTCCCGACGGCGGAGGGATCGTTGCGGTTCTCTTTCATATCGTATGTGACGTCCTTACCCTCCCGGATCACTTCCGCGACTGCGCGCTCCAGCGCTTCCGCCGCTTTTGTCTCGCCCAGGTGGCGAAGCATCATCATGCCGGAAAGAATGAGCGCGACGGGATTGACTTTATTCAATCCCTTGTATTTGGGAGCCGACCCGTGAGTCGCCTCAAAAATCGCTCCGTTTTCGCCTATATTCGCTCCCGGCGCGACGCCGAGCCCGCCCACCAGGCCCGCCGCCAAATCAGACAAAATATCTCCATACAGGTTCGGCAGCACCAGAACATCGTAAATTTCAGGCGTTTGCACCAATTGCATACACATATTGTCCACGATTCTGTCTTCAAACGCGATATCGGTATATTTTTTCGCCACGCTTCGCGCCACTTCCAGAAACAAGCCGTCCGAAAATTTCATAATATTCGCCTTGTGGACGGCGGTAATTTTTTTGCGGTTGTTTTTCCGCGCATAATCAAACGCCGCGGTGACGATCCGTTCCGATCCGGAAACGGAAATCGGCTTGATGCTGATTCCGGAATCCGGCCGGATCGCGCTTCCGGACAGCTTCGCGCACAAAGAAATCACATCTTTGGCTTCCCGGGTGCCCTTTTGAAATTCGATGCCGGCATAAAGATCTTCGGTGTTCTCGCGGACAATGACCAAATCAACTTTGGTATAACGCGATCGAACGCCGGGATAATATTTGCAAGGGCGGATACAGGCGTAAAGTTCAAATTCCTTTCGCAAAGCGACATTGCAGGAACGAAATCCCGTTCCGACGGGCGTGGTAATCGGCCCTTTCAGGGCCAGTTGGTTCAGGCGGATTGAATCCAGCGTGCGCCTGGGAAGCGGCGTCCCCTCTTTTTCCATGACGTCAATTCCGGCCTCCTGAATATCCCAATCAAACGAAACCCCCGTGGCGTCCAGCACGCGTTTGACTACTTCCACGAGCTCCGGCCCCGTTCCATCTCCGCGAATCAACGTCACTCGATGCGCCATCTTGCTCCTCTTTCCTGAAGTTGCACTGCCTTGACATTTTGTTTCGTGAACAGCCGCCTTGAACAGTCCGGGCGATGCTGATATGATAAAAACTTGGGAAGTGGAATTTTACCATCAATTTTAAAGGACAGCAACTCATGAAAAAAATACGGCAGACGCTCGAGAAGGCCCTTTATGAAGGCGGCATGGTATTAAAAAAAGCGATATCACGGCCCAAAAAAATCAGCTTTAAGACCCCCGTCAGTTTAGTGACCGAAACGGACAAAAAGGCGGAAAAAACAATTATCGCCATCATTAAGAAATCTTTTCCGCGCCACTCGATCCTCGCCGAAGAATCCGTTCCACAGGGCGGCTCCCCCTCAAAGTGGATCATCGACCCGGTCGACGGGACGACCAATTTTGCGCACGGGCTTCCGCTCGCCTGCGTCAGCATCGGCTACGAGGAACACGGCCAAGTCAAACTGGGCGGTGTTTGGAATCCGTTTATCAACGAATTATTTTGGGCGGAACGGACGCGGGGCGCGACGTTGAACGGAAAAAAAATACGCGTGTCAACGGCAAGACGTTTAAACCGGTCGCTTGTCGCCACGGGCTTTCCTTATGATCGCTTAAGTTACGCGGATTACTACATCAAAATCGCCCGGGAAGTGATGAACCGGACACAGGGAATACGCCGGTTAGGTTCCGCCGCGAGTGACCTGTGTTATGTTGCCTGCGGCCGGTTTGACGGATATTGGGAATTCAAACTGAACGCCTGGGACCAGGCGGCGGGAGCCCTGATGGTCGAAGAAGCGGGCGGACAATTAAGCAATTTTGGCGGAAAAGCGTTTGATCTTTACGGCGGACAAACGCTCGCCACCAACGGGCTGATTCACCGTGAACTCTTGAGCGCCATTAAAAAATTTTTGTGATTTCTGTGAGAAAAAAGCATGCCCCCAAAACCGAAATATAAAATCAAACGTCCAAAAGCCCGCAGTGTCTGGCTAATCAATCCGAAAACCCGTGTCGAAAAAAGCGCCAAACAGTATCACCGGCCTGCCGCCAAAAAGCAGGTTCGCAAACTGACCGGCCCGATGTGAACTCACGGGGATTGATGCGGCCACGGGATTTATTTTGAAAAAATTCCGGACAGGACTTCTTTCAAAGCGAAGAGATCAAACGGTTTGGTCAAATAGCCGGCAGCGCCGTTTTCAAGGCATTGCTGTTCATATTCTTCCTGCCCCGTCAACATCACGACCGGAATTTGATTCAGCTGTTTTGACGGGTCCGACTTGATTTTTTTCAGAATTTCATAACCATTTTCACCCGGCATCGCATAATCCAGAAAAATGGCGGCCGGATTCAAGGATTTGGCTTTTTGGATGCCGTCTTCTCCGTTACTTGCGGCAGTCATCCGGTACCCGAAAGATTCCAGGCGAAGCGCGAGCGTTTCGCATACATCGGGATCATCATCAATGACCAGAATGATTTTAGGATTGAGGTCAGGCATATCTTATCCGAATTTACATGACGCCGCCGGTTGATATCTCGATAATCGGCAAAAACATCGCCACGACCAATGTCCCGATGACCGCCCCCATAAAGACAAGCAGAAGCGGCTCGAGCAATGTCGACAACCG
This sequence comes from uncultured bacterium, assembly GCA_964522565.1. Classification (GTDB taxonomy): domain Bacteria; phylum Omnitrophota; class Omnitrophia; order Omnitrophales; family Danuiimicrobiaceae; genus CAZFUU01. Next base: position 3,583 of record CAZFUU010000067.1, read on the forward strand.
GCTTAAAAAAGTATCCACGCTCTCTTCATAATAATTGCTGATGATATCCAGAAACCGGTCCAGCTCTCCGCTTTCTTCCCCGATGCTGACCAGTTGGGTCATAAAGACCGGAAACAGTGTATTGCGTTCCAATTGCTCGCCAAGCGACTGGCCTCCTTTTACGGCCAGACGGGCATCCAGAATAACCTTCTCCACAACGGTGTTTTGAGCCAATTTACCGGAAATTTCCAATGCCTGAAGAATCGGCACTCCCGACCGCAAAAGCGTGGATAGCCCCCGGGCAAACCGAATAATCGAAACTTCCAGCAATAATTTCCCCATTAACGGCATTCGAAGGCGGAATTGATCAAACCCGTACCGGCCGCCCGGGGTCCGGATGATCATCGTCACGGCCGCAATCAGAGCGAGAAAAATCAATACGACGACGGGCGCGTAATTTCTTAAAATGTCACTCGCAAAAATAACCGCTTGCGTCAATGCCGGAAGGTTTGTTTTATGAGAAGAAAAAATATCCTGAAATTTCGGCACAATATACACCAGAAGAAACGCGATCGCCCCGGTCGCGACGGCTGACAACACGGCCGGATAGAAAAACGCGGAAATGACTTTGCCTTTGACGCGCTGCGCCGATTCCTGGTAGTGCGCGACTTCCTTCAACACCTGGGGAAGATTACCGCTCGCTTCCCCGATCTCAACCAGGTTGATCCAGACAGGAGGAAATACTTTCGAAAAACTCTTCAGCGAATAACTGAATGACAATCCATGGTTGAGATCCCCTATGAATTTCTCAAGAATCTCAATGAAATAGGAATTCCGAACGCCTCTTTGCACAATTTGCAGCGCGCGAATCAGCGGAACCCCCGATTGAAGAAGCGCGGATAACTGAATCGCGAAAGAAATCAAATCGCGGGTTGTCACGGACTTAAACAGCACCAGAGATGTTTTTCCCCTTTTTCTTCCGCGCCCGCCGGAAACCCTTCGCTCAACTTGATGTGAATGGGCATCTTCACTTTTCGCGGTGCCGCTCTCACGCAAGCCCACCGTCCCGGCAAGATGCGTTAAAAAATCCCGTTTCCCTTGATCCCCGCGCGCATGCACGGAAACCACCAGAAAACCCTGGCTCTGCAATTTGGAGACGGCGTCTTCTTCATCCGACGCCCGGATGATTTTGCTTTCGATTTGGTCGGCATGATGGCGCGGCCGCACCTTGCATTCAAAATCAATTTCTCCGCCTGGCGTCCCCGGCATAATCACTCCACGGCAATGCTCAGCACCTCTTCGAGAGAGGTCGTGCCTTCCTCAACTTTCTTGAGGCCGGCGCGAAGCAATGTTGAATATCCTTTTTCCTTTTGGACTTTTCTGATTTCATCCGTCGTGACGTTTTGGGAAATCAATCTTCGTAAATCCTCATCCACCGGAAGCATTTCATAAATCGCCATCCGGCCCCAATAACCGATATTCCGGCATTCCTTGCACCCTTTGGCCTGGTAAATGATGTCCTGCTGAAACCCGTATTCGTTTCTCATTTTGTCATCCACCTTCTGGGGTTCTTTACAGTGCCGGCAAAGAACCCGGACAAGCCGCTGTGCCACGATTAAAATCAGACTCCCCGCGAGCAAATACGGTTTAATCCCGATATCCACAAGCCGGTTGACCGCGGTCGATGCGTCATTGGTATGGAGCGTGCTTAAAACCAGATGCCCGGTCAACGCGGCACGGATACAAATTTCGGCCGTTTCCTGGTCGCGAACTTCTCCGACAAGAATAACATCGGGATCCTGCCGCAAAAACGCTCTAAGCCCTGTCGCGAACGTAAGCCCGATTTCCGGTTTGATCTGGACCTGATTGACCCCCGGAATTTGGTACTCCACGGGATCTTCAATTGTCAATATATTCACCTTCGTAGAACGCCGCTTATAAAGCGCGGCATACAAGGACGTCGATTTCCCGCTGCCGGTAGGCCCCGTGACAAACACCAGGCCGTAGGGTCTTTGGATGGCGGAATGAAAGAGCTTGAGCTGATCTTTTTGAAATCCGAGGGCGTCAAGATCAAGCAATTCCATACGTTTATCGAGAAGACGCATCACCATTTTTTCGCCGTAGACAACGGGAATCGTCGAAACGCGAATGTCAATTTTGCGGTCGCGGTATCTTAATTCAAATGAACCGTCCTGCGGAATCCGTTTTTCGGCAATATCCAGTTTTGCCAGAATTTTAATACGCGAGATAATCGCCAGATGAAATTGCTTGGGCGGCGGCGGCAGCGAATACAGGATTCCGTCTATCCGGTACCGGATAGAAATTTTATCCTGGAAAGGTTCGATATGAATATCGCTGGCGCGATCGTCGGCGGCTTTTCGCAGCAGCACATCGACCAGCTTCACCACCGGCGCCTGGTCCGCTTCCACGACAAGCGCTTCCAAATCAACGGTCGGCTGGTCATCCTCACGGTAATAAATCTTTTTCGCATCATCAAGCTCGGAAGAACTGACGAACTCCTCCAGCTCCGTCGATCCGTAAAACGCGTCGATCGCCTTCTGTATCCCCGCTTCCGTCGCCAAAACGGGCGTAATGTCGTAACCCGTTATTTTTCTGAGATTATCCAATAAAATAATATCGGGCGGCTTGGAAATCGCGAGTTTGAGCTCATTTTTGTTCCGCTCAAGCGGCAGGATGAGATGCTCTTTTGCCAGCTCCTTGGGCACCAGCTCTTTCAGGCGCTGGTCCATTTTGGGCTTTAGAAGCTCGGCGGGCATAAACGCGAGGTCGAGCTGTTTTGAAAGCGCGAGTTTGAGCTGAACTTCGTTGGCGACAAAACCAAGCTGCAGCAAAATTTTTCCGAGCGGCTCTTTGGTTTCTTTCTGCTTGTCAAGCGCCTGATGGAGCTGGCCTTCGGTAATGAGGCCTTTTGCGACCAGCAAATTTCCGATTTGTTCGCTCTTGCGCATGAAAAACTCAACCGTTTGATTCGTGGTTTATGTTCTGCGTTATCGACACATTAACTTTAACCTATCCGCCGCGGAAATGCTACGCAGAAGCTTAAAAAAACCGCTCTTTTTGACATATTTTAAAATGTCACTTTGGACGGTTAAAACAGTTTAACGAAATGAATGCGCCGCGCGGTGCGGATAATGACGGGAGAAAGAAAACAACCTGGATGTCGGAGAAACAGATGCCCGCGGCGTTTTCCTTTTTCGGCTTACAGGGACGCTTCTCTATTGGCAACAACGACAATTTCATCATCCGCCGGAATACCTGATAAAGGGAAATGCCTGCGCATTAATTTTTCGGCGTCCTGGTCCATGGACTGAGCGCGCCCGGCGATGTTCATTTGCAAATCGTCGGCAGGTTTTTCTCCTGTGTTTTCCTGGACAAGGTCACGGAACCATTTTTTCCGTTTCACTTTCCAGAATTCAGCGTCAATATCCTCCATGCGTTCCCGCTCATCGGGGACAGAGAATGTTTGAACTTCCGACGGATTCCGGATAATTCTCGGCGTTACGAACAAGACCAGCTCCCTGTCCTGGACCACGTTCGTCTTGAGCGTGAACGCCCGCCCCAAAACCGGAATGTCCGCAAGCAGCGGAATTTTTTTGTTCGTGACGGATTGCTGGCTTGACAGGAGGCCTCCGATCACGACGGTTTGACCGTCATTGACCATCATCGTCGTTCGAGCCGTCCGGATCGTGGTATCGGCCGTATTGGTTAAATTCACGACCGTCGCCGACGAAGCGGTCGCAAATCGTGGCTCAAGCGTCAGCGTGATCCGGTTCCCCGCGTTAATCAGGGGAATCACCTGGAGCGATGTTCCCGTTTCCGCGCGTTCGGCAGTTATGACGCTCTCGCCGGAGCTTTGAGATCCAATGGTCGTGGAAACCGTATTTTGCCCAACGGCGGTTTCTGTCGCGATTTTAATATTTGCAATATGGTTATCCATGACAAGAATCCGCGGTTTCGCCAGTACGCGCAATTTCTGGGCAGTTTGAAGCGCCTGAATTTTAACCACCATATCCGAAAAATCCAGAGTTCCAAATGTGGTGGCAGGATATGTCGTGCCCGCTTTTTCCATCGCGTCATTCGCATTGACACGAAATACTTTTTTCATGAACTCCGTATCAAACGGAAAACGGCTTCCTGTCGCCCCTCCCGTCAACGCTCCCATTGCGCCGGTCGACTGATCCGTATAGGAAACCCCCAGATAACGGTCCAGGCTTTCATAGGTTTCGACAAGAATCACGTTAATCAGCACCTGGTTCACGGCCCGGTCAAGTCCGACGATTATTTCTTCGATCGTGCGAACCTTGTCTTCCGTATCCGTAATCACGATGCTGTTGGAACGGACATCGACGTTGGCTTTTCCCCGCTCGGACAACACATCCTTAATCACATCCATAATGGTCGAATTCACGACGGACCCGGAACCCGCTGATGTGCCGCCAGAGGAGGAGG
>CAZFUU010000068.1:0-7966 GCA_964522565.1 uncultured bacterium
TTTTGGGTAAAACCATCTACTAAATCATTTTTGTGCTCATAAACTCGTTTTATCAAATTATTCGTTACGCCAATATATAATATTCCATTCTTTTTGCTTGCAAGAATATACACATAACACTGTTTATCGAAACTCATGATAAATAGACCCCCGCCTTCGCGGGGATGACAAGATAATTATCTATAACGCCGGCTTTTTTTCATCCCATTTTGTCGCCGCTTCATAGGCCGACGCCGCGCGGTAAATCGTGCCCTCGTCAAAGGGCTTTGCGGTCAACTGCAATCCGATCGGAAGCCCTGACGACGAAAATCCGCACGGAATGCTCATCGCGGGCACACCCGCCAGGTTCGCCGAAATCGTATAAATGTCGGACAAATACATCGACAGCGGATCGTTGATTTTTTCCCCGATTTTAAACGCAGGCGTCGGAGATGTCGGCCCCGCCAGCAAATCAACTTCTTCGAACGCGGCGTCGAAATCGCGCTTAATCAGCGTGCGGACCTTGAGGCCTTTTAAATAATAGGCATCGTAATAGCCGGCGGACAAAACAAACGTTCCGAGCAAAATACGGCGTTTCGCCTCGGCGCCAAATCCGCGGTCGCGGGTTTCAAAATACATTTCCTTGAGATCCCTTGCCTCGTGGCGAAATCCATACTGGACACCGTCGAATCTTCCCAGATTTGAACTCGCTTCCGCCACCCCGACGATATAATAAACCGCAATCGCGTATTTCATATGCGGCAGGCGAACCGGCCGGCATTCCGCGCCCAAATCCTCGAGAACCGAAATGGCTTTCCGGACCGATTCCTCGACCTCCGGATCCAGCCCTTTGACAAAATATTCCTCCGGAACGCCGACTTTGATTCCCTTCATGTCTTTGCCCAGAAATGAGGCATAATCGGGCACCGGAATATCCGCGGAAGTTGAATCCTTCGGATCATGCCCGGCAAGCACGTTCAACAAGATCGCGTTATCTTCGACCGTTTTGGTAATCGGGCCGATCTGGTCCAAACTGGAGCCGAAAGCGATTAAGCCGTAGCGGGACACGCGGCCGTAAGTCGGTTTCATTCCAACCACACCGCAAAAACTTGCCGGCTGGCGAATCGAACCGCCCGTATCCGACCCCAGAGCCGCGATGGCCGTCCCCGCCGCGACCGATGCCGCCGAGCCGCCGCTTGAACCGCCGGGCACGCATTCCAGATTCCACGGGTTGCGCGTCGGGCCGTAGCAGGACGATTCGCAGGAAGAACCGAACGCGAATTCATCCATGTTGCATTTCGCGAAAATCACAGCTCCCGCTTCACGCAGTTTCCGGACTGCCGTCGCTTCATACGGAGGAACAAATCCCTTCAAAATTTTGGACGCGCAGGTCGTCTCCCATCCTTCGATCGCGATGTTGTCTTTGATTGAAACCGGAATTCCAAAAAGCGGTCCGGATGTTTTGTCATTCCCGCGCAAGCGGGAATCCAGTATCGGCGGATCCCCGATAAAAACATTTCCGCCAGAGGACGGATCCGTCCAATGTCTTGTGGCGGACGGGGATGGCAGAGGATCGATCGTTTCCCCGCTTCTACCAATTTGCATTCGCCCGGAATCAAAATTAATATACGCTTTTACCTGAGGATCGATTTTTTGGGCGCGGACGGAAAGCGCCGTGATAACCTCCGCCGCCCGTTTGGGATCCGATCCGATAAATCCGGCCGCTTCTTTAATTGTCATTCGTTCAATATTCATCCCTACAACTCCTCAATCACTTTCGGCACCTTAAAAAAACTGCCTTCCCTTTTGGGCGCGTGCTCCAGAACCCGGTCGCGCACACCGGACGGGCGGGCCTCATCTTTCCTGAACACGTTTTCAATGGGGAGAACATGGCTGGTCGGCTCGACACTGGTGACGTCGACTTCCTGAAGCTGGTCTACATACGCCAAAATACTCTCGAGGTCCCCGGCGAGTTTGTCCTTTTCTTCAGGCCTTAAATTCAGGCGGGCGAGATCCGCTATTTGCTTGATATCCATTTTTGATGACATATTCCTAAATCCTTATGGTGAAAGGAGATGCTAACATGGTGTGCCGGCTAAGTCAAGCGGTGTGAAATTTCCATTTTCTCAAAAACGTAAAAAAGTGAAAACTGTATAGCAATTTTACAATATTTATGTTATTCTTCTTAAAAACAAGGAGGATGAGAAAATGATCGCGAAAATCACAAGAGGGAATCAGATTACGATTCCAAAGGAAATCGTCCGAAGCGCCAACCTGAATGAATCAGCTCCATATGTAGATGTCACCTATTCGTCAGGGGTTATTTTTCTAAAACCCGTCGTCATCGAAGAACGCATACAACCGGAGCAGTTCGAAAAGTTCCAGAACTGGGCCATAGCGGCAGAAAAAGGCGATGCAACATACGATTCAATCTCCAAAGCTGCCTCACAAATAAAAAAGAGAACAAAGAAATCTTGATGCCAAAGCCCTGCCGCTTCAAATCCGTTTTTAAAAAAGCGCTCGATCGCTTAAGCGAAGACGACCTGAAACTCGCCTTAAAGGCGCTGGAAGCTATCGAATCCTATCACCAAACCGGACAAGCTTCATATGGTTTGCGAATCAAAAAACTTTACAGCAGCGACATCGCGAAAACTTATGAAGCCAGGATTTCGATTGATTTGAGGATCGTATGGGTTGAGACAAAAGAGGAAATCATATTTGCTTTACTTGGGAATCATGACGATATCCGTCGGTTTATTAAGGGCCTTTAATTTAACGCATCTGTTTAGCTCTCTGAAGTGACGGACATGCCAACTTATGTCATGCTTCCATCGTTTATCTTAAAGTTTTTTCTCAAGAAGTTCCGCCAGGCGGATAAAATCTTTCAGCAAAAGATTTTCGGCGCGGGCGTTCGGGGCGATTCCGGCATCGGCGAAAATTTTTTCCATTTCAACTTTTGGAATTTGATTCGAGAAACCGCCCCCGATTGAATTCAGAACTGTTTTCCGGCGCTGGCCGAATCCGTGCTTAATCACGTCGAATAAAACTTTTTCATTCACCCCTTTCGGCGTCTTTTTCCGGAAAGCAATCAGGACAACTGTCGAATCCACTTCAGGCCTCGGCGAAAAACAGTTGCGCGACACCTCGAAGATACGCGTCAGATCGGCGTAATAACGCACAAGCAACGTCAACCGGCCGTACGATTTCGTGCCCGGCTGTGCCAAGAGGCGGTCCGCGATTTCCTTCTGCACCATTAAGCACGCGCTTTCGAAGATTTCGCGGTGCCCGATCAAATAAAGCAAAATTTCGGACGTGATGTAATAGGGAATATTTCCGACGGCCCGCACCGGCTTTTTTCCGGGAAAGTGTTCGCCGGCCGGGAATTTCAGAATGTCATTTTCGATAATTTTCAAATCGGGGTAATTCTTGCCGAGTTCTTCGCGCAAAATAACGACAAACTGCGGATCCTGTTCAACCGCCGTGACGTGAGCGCCGCGCTCAAGAAGCAATTCCGTAATCGCGCCGAGCCCGGGCCCGATTTCAAGGATGCGCTCTCCCCGTTTGGGGTTTACAAACTCGACGATTTTTTTCTGGATATTTTCATCGATCAGCAGGTGCTGGCCCCGCTCGCCCTTGACGGAAATCCCGTATTTTTTAAGAATTTGAATCTGGTGCATGATTAAAAACAGCGACAGCGCCTAAAAATTCCCCTGGTTGAATTGTCGCCGCGCGGCGAGAATTGGTTTTTGGTGCTTACCGCCGGCCCCGCAGTTTCGCGAGCAAACGCAAAATTTCAATGTAGAGCCAAATCAGCGTTACCATCAGGGCGAACGCGCCATACCATTCCATGAATTTCGGCGCGCCGGATGAGGCGCCTCGTTCGATCACGTCAAAATCAAGGACGAGATTGAGCGCCGCGACCGCCACCACAAAAACGCTGAATAAAATTCCGAACGTGCCGCTTGAATGAATCAGCGGGATCCCCGCCCCAAAAAAACTCATGATGAAACTGACCAGATAAATCAGGCAGATTCCGCCGGTCGCGGCGACGATTCCCGTCCGCAATTTATCGGTCACGCGGATGATTCCGGTCCGGTAGAGAAACAGCATCATAAAAAGGGTCGCGAACGTGAGCGTCACCGCGTTAATGACAAGGCCGGGGTACTGCCTTTCAAACAGCGCTGAAATCCCCCCGATAAAAAGGCCTTCGAGCGCGGCATAAACCGGAGCCGTGACAGGAGCCCACCGGGCGTTAAATACCGTCACCATCGCGACGATAAATCCGCACAGCGCGCCAACCCAAACCAGAGGCGATATATATCCTCCCGCCGCCGACTGCCATGTCCATGAAGCCGTCAAAAGGAGAATAACAAGCGAAATGGCCGTTTTATTGATTGTTCCCTGAATGGTCATGGCCGCCTGGCCGATTGCCTGGCCCGCCCGCTCAAAAGCCCGCAAGGATGGATTTGCCGACCGCATCACATTGTCCTCCGAGGTTAAAAAGTGATTGAAGGATTAGCTGAATTTAATTTTACAACGATCTTCGGCAGGGTCAATATAAAAAGAAAAATGAATTGGGGTCAGAGCCCTGGCTCTGACCCCAGGATTGAACAACTCTACCGCTTCGACTGAACAAAAACCGTCTGCGACATCGGTTTTGCCTGGACAAATACCGGAGGTTTCGGCTGATCTGGCGGATTCGGCCTTATGGGCACAAGCGCTGCCCAAAGCGCATTGACCACATTATGGATTTTTGCCATCACGCCATCCTGCCTCGTCAGATGCCTGTCCAACGACGCCCGGCTGTTTTCGACAGAGGCCATGACAACCTCGCCTGTCCTTTTAATTCCATGGTTCAGCTCTTCTGTCCTTTCGATAACAACGTGTTGCAATGCCGCAACATTTGAATTCACATTTTCAACAATGTCTTGCAGCTTGTTCGGGGTATACACGGCCTCGAGATCAACCTGGAAAACATTTGATACCTCGCCGGCAATCCTCTGGCCAATTTCAATGATATCCTCAATGCTGACTTTGCCATCGCGATTCACATCAGCGCGAAGAAGATTCGCATGGGTCAGATTTTCGCCATTAATATTTTCTTCTTTCAGGTCTTTGTAGATATTCCTCGCCAATACCCAGTCAGTGACTGAAAGCCGGCCATCCCCGTTAACATCTCCCGCTTGTGTCTCAATCGTTAATCGGATTTTCGCAAGAAGAGATCTGTTCTCGTCCGGATACTCCGCCGGAACATGCATCTCGGCAATAATCACTTTTGAATGCGGATTGATAACAAAATCCGAGGGAAATGATTCAGGCCCATTATAAAAATCAACCTGTTTAACTGTCAAAGCGGCAGGACAGCTGTTCGGATTCTGCGCGTAAACCAACAACCTCACTCCCTTATCACCTTCTTCCCTGTAACCCGGTTGCATATCTAAACTGTAGATCCCATTCGTCAATGGGATGACAACATCTCCTGTTCCATACGTTTCAGGATTTGCGCCCGCAATCGGCATAGACCCGAATACCATCGCGCAAACAACTAGCAATGCTACGATTGATTTTGTTTTCATTGTTTTCTTTCTCCTTTTCACAATTGACTTTCTAAATCTATAAAGAAAGATACCTGCACTTTCCGGAAAACCCAAAGGAATTCAGTCAAGCGGTCGAAAAGCGCCTATGAGCGGTTGATTTTGGGGTATAAGCGGTAGAACCCAAGTATCTTGTCTATCTGACTTGCCCGGTGCAAGGTTACGAAGAACCGCACCTGTCAAGCGCCAGCTCGAGGGCGGCGCGAAACGCGGATGGATTGGCTTTGTTTTTGTACGCAATGTCAAAGGCGGTGCCGTGGTCGGGAGATGTGCGGAGATACGGAAGCCCGAGCGTCACATTCACTCCCTGGTCAAACGCCAGCATCTTGAACGGCGCCAGGCCCTGGTCGTGATACATCGCGATCACAGCATCAAACTTTCCCCGAAGCGCCTGATGAAAAATCGTGTCGCCTGGAAAGGGCCCCGCGGCATCAATTCCCTCTTTCACGGCTTTCCGGATCGCGGGCAGAATTTTCCTGGTTTCTTCCGTGCCGAATTCGCTTCCGTGCGGGTTGAGCGCCGAAATACCGATTCGCGGTTTTTTGATTCCGAGCCGGGCTTTTAAAAATCCGTGCGTCAATTTGATTGTCGACAAAATTCCGGCGGGATCAATTGCCTGAGCGACCTTTTTCAAGGGGAGATGAATGGTCGCAAGCGTCACTTTCAGCTTCGGGCTGACAAACATCATCGCGTAATCACGGACTCTTGCCGCGCGAGCCAAAAATTCCGTATGGCCGATAAATTTGGGGTCGATCAAACGAAACCCTGTTTTTGAAATCGGCGCGGTCACGATTCCCCGCACGCGCCCCCTGTTGGCCAGATCCGACGCAGCTTTCAGCGACGCATACGCCAGCGCCGAATTCCAGGTCGAGGTTTTTCTCAAGCTGATTTCAGGGGAAAAGCCACTTGAGACACTGGGGCCTGACCCCACATTCCCGCCCGCGCGATTGAAAATACCCTGCGCCTCTTTCGTAATGTCGAGAAATGAAATTGGCCGGGATTGAACCTTTTGAAATCCATCCCATTTCACAAAAGCAGGATTAAATTTCAACATCAGACGCCTGGCGTTTTCTTGAAAAACCTTAAAACTCCCGACGATCAGAAGAGGCGCGTTTTGAAAACGCTTGCCGGAAAGTGTTTTGAGGATAATTTCCGGCCCGATGCCGCCGGGATCGCCCATGGTGATTGCCGTGAGAGAAGACATAACTCTACCGGACTGAAATGTGGGATTTTTTCTTCAACTCGTCCATCCACTCGACGAATTTCGCATGTGATTTTTGACGGTAAAGGTGGTCGTAAATATCATCCTTGACCTCTTCAAAACCCAGGGCCTTGGGCGGCCGTGACTTGCCGGATTTCAGGATGTGATATGAAATCTCTGTCTCAAAAATTTCCGAAAACCGGTTCTCGCCGAGCGAAAACAAAACAGCGTCGAACTCCTCAATCAAATCACCGCGTTCGACCGTGCCCAAAAAACCTCCCTGCTCCGCCCGGTCGTCATCGGAATGCGCGCGCGCCAGCGCCGTAAAATCCTTGCCCGTTTTGAGTTCCTTTCTCAGTCCCTCGATTTTTGATTTCGCGCGCTCATCGGCAATCCCCTGGCGAACGGCCGCGTCGCTTTTGCGGACCGTGATAATCCACGCTTCCATCGTGGGCTTCGTGACAAATTCCTTTTCGTGAAGTTTATAGTATTCCTCTATTTCTGACGGCGTCACGAGGGCCTGGCCGCGAATGACCATTTGATGAAGTTTTTCGATCGCGAGGCGTTCGCGGAACCGTTTTTCAATCGTTGACAAGGTCAAGCCGTCTTTTTTCATTTCTTCCTCAAAAACGGCAGGGTCCGGAAATTGGCTTTTAAACGCGTCGATTTCCTCACGCACCTCGGCATCGCTCACTTCAATCCCCAGGCGCTTCGCTTCTATCGCGACCAGGCGGTCTTCAATCATTTGATTCAAAAGACGGATTCTGACATCCTGAAGCTGCTCGTTCCGGTCCGCTCCCTGGTATTTCTGGTTAATTTCCTCAAAAATCGGGCGGAAAACCGCGTCAAATTCACTCTGCGTAATGACTTCATTATTGACCACCGCGAGGACTCTTTCGACAAGATGCTTATCTTCTTGTCCGCCAACAAGTTGCGACAGAAATATGAAGAGGAAAATGATAAGGAATAGACAACGCTTTTTCATAAGCAGTTACATTATCATACGATCTTTGAAGAAGCAAGAGGCACTATGGCCGGGGCCCACTTTCTACAGCGATTTCCCGGATAGATGAAGACAGTGGGAAGGATATGTTGTTTGCCACTCAAACAATGCCCCCTGCGGGGTCACTGTTTGAGCATGGCCGCATTCCCCGACGCTTCCCCGTCTATATTTATAAGTACTGTATGAAGT
>CAZFUU010000069.1:0-2595 GCA_964522565.1 uncultured bacterium
GGGCCCTTGCCAAACCATCCTTTTTTACCCTTTTGCTCTCTCCATTCCTTTTTCGATTCGTCTTTTTGGGCTTTTAATTCGTCATATTTTTCCAGCTGTTCCGCCGTCAAAACCGTGGCGAGATCTTCCCTGAATCCCTGCCATTTCAGTTTCTTTTGCTCGAAATATTTTTCGAGAACGGCATTCTTCTCCGCTTTTAATTCCATCATTTCCGATTTGCGGCGGTTGAACAGCTTGCCCACTTCCTCCGTCTGTTCATCGGTCAGGCCGATTTCATCTTTGAGCCACATGCTGTATTCGCACTCGACTTCTTCCGTGGCGCCTTCAGCCGTATGGACCGGATGCGCGACGAAACAAACAAGCACGAGTGCCGCCAGCGTCATTTGACTGTGTATTCTCATAAAAAACCTCCCTTTAGGCTTCATTTCTTGGATTTCTGTCTTCTGTCACATTTTAGACGCCGCCGGGCTAATAAAGTGTCACGCAAAACGCGGTTCTATTCTTTCGAAGTTGAGGTCTTGCCCCGCAAAATCATCACCCCAGGAGTACCAGGCTCCCGCCGATGATAAACATCCCCAAAAACACCCCCGCAATCGCCCAGTGATGCTCGCCGTAGCGCTCCGCCGCCGGCAAAAGTTCATCCAGCGAAATATACACCATGATCGCCGCCACAACCGCAAACAAGATTCCAAATAGGCTTTCTCCGAAAAAGCGGAAAAGGAAAAAATAGCCCACAACCGCGCCCAGCGGCTCCGCGCACCCGGACAGGAAAGAATAGGCAAACGCCTTCCGGCGGCTTCCGGTCGCGTAATAAATCGGAACGGCCACCGTAATCCCTTCCGGAATATTATGAATCGCGATAGCGATCGCGATTGAAACGCCGATGGCCGGATCATAAATCGCGGCGGTAAAGGTGGCGAGCCCTTCGGGGAAATTATGAAGGGCGATCGCGATGGCTGAAAAAATGCCCATTCGCATCAGCGCGGGACGCCGGCTGTCCATGTCTTCGACACTTTTCATTTCGTGCGGATTTTCAAATTCCGGCACCAGTTTGTCGAGAAGGGCAATCGCTGCAATTCCTGCAAAAAAAGAACCGAACGCAATCCATTCTCCCCGGGCAGGGCCAAATGCCGCGGTTAATGCCGTCCTGGATTTCGCCAAAATCTCTACAAAAGACACATACAGCATCACCCCGGCCGAAAATCCAAGTGAGAAGGTTAAAAATCTCTTGTTGGTTTTATGCGCAAAAAACGCTATCGCGCTTCCGATTCCGGTAGCCAGCCCGGCAAGCGTGGTCAGGCCGAACGCGTATACGAGCGTGCTTGTTTCAATTTCCCGCATGGTAAACTTTGCCGTCTGCTTGTTTGATGATTGTTATTGTAAATGACGGTTTTTGTCTTGCGACCAAATCATTCTTTGACGTTTATTTCCGAAAAGGTTTTTTTAAAAAACTCCAAATCCCCCGGCGGAACCAGCGCAAGCACAACGTCTCCTTCGTCGAGAACAGTGTTGCCTTTCGCGACCAGAAATTTATCGCCGCGCCCTATGAGCACCGCAAGGGATTCCTGCGGCAAGTTCAATTCATACAACGCCCTGCCTGCCGCTTTTCCGTTATACGGAACCATGAATTCGAGCAAATCGGCGTCCACGCCGTTCCTTTGTTCGAATTCTATCGGATAGCTTTGTTTTTTCTGAAACGGCGCGTTAAGCCGCAAAAGGCGGGAAACTAACGCGATGCTCGTCCCCTGTAGCAATACTGACAGTAGCACCACGAAAAACACGATATTAAACATTAATTCGGCTTTGGCAAGTCCGGCCAATAAAGGAAACGTGGCCAAAACAATCGGCGCCGCCCCGCGCAATCCCACCCAGGAAATCAGCAGTTTGCTATTGAGCTTTGCGAAAGGCAGACATAAAAAAACACTGACCGGACGCGCGATGAAAAACAGAACTGCCGCGACAGACAATCCGACGGACGCCACTGACATCAGGCGGGAAGGAAAAACCAGCAAGCCAAGCACAAGAAACATTAAAATCTGCATCAGCCACGCCAACCCGTCATGAAACCGCATTAAATTCCGCTTCTGAAAAAAGGCTTGCCGGGACAGGTTCAGTCCCGCCAGGTAAACCGCGAGAAATCCGTTCCCTCCGAGCACCGCCGCGATCGCATAAGTGAACAGCACAAAAGCGAACGTAAGCACCGGATAAAGCCCGTCATATTCCAGGCGAACATGATTCACAAGGCGCGCGATCAGCCACGCCATGCCAAATCCCACGATCGCGCCGACCGCCATTTGCTGAATGAACACAACTCCCAGATATACGCCCCATGAAAGCTGCGGCGTTTGCAGCAGTTCAATGAAGCCGATGGTTAAAAAAACCGCCATGGGGTCGTTGCTGCCCGACTCAAACTCAAGCAATGGCTTGAGCCGTCCTTTCAACCCGACTTTTCTGGAACGAAGAATGGAAAATACCGCGGCCGCGTCCGTTGAGGAAACAATCGCCCCTAAAAGCAACCCTTCTTTCAACGAAAACCCCGCGATCCAAACGGCAGAAACGCCGACAATAACCGCCGTCAACAACACCCCGAACGTC
>CAZFUU010000069.1:2605-7928 GCA_964522565.1 uncultured bacterium
GCGCCAACCCCTCCCAGACCACCGGCTTGATCGCGCGCACATCCGTATCCAGCCCCCCCGAAAAAAGAATGAAGGACAGCGCGACGACTCCCAGCAGTTTCGCGGCAAACGCGTTGTCAAAATAAATTTTCCCGATCCCCTCGGACCCCGCCAGAATCCCGAGCGCTAAAAAAAGCGCGAGCGCCGGAATGCTGAATTTATCGGAAATTTTACTGGCAAAAACGGCGAGCAGAAAAAGGCAGGAGCTTGCGAGAATAAAGCCTTCCATGGATTGTATCTTAACAAGATCAAACAATTTAATTTTCTCCTCGCCTAAAGCCGGCGCCGGCAGACAAATTATCTAACCCAAACATCGGAAGTTTCCCGTTTAACGCTTTCGGAACACCAGCCCTATGTTCCGCCCCACAGAGGCCTTGTGAGCAACTTGTGACGGCTACTTGTTTTCGCCGGGCTGAAACTTGCCCATGTTGAACAATTTCGGGAAAAAACGAATCCGGAATGTTTCAACCCAAAAAAGCGCCATTCCCGAAATCAGCACAATCGCCCAATCGGAACCGTTCAGCGGAACGGTTGAAAAAGGGCTCTGCATGAACGGCGCATAAACAACCAGTAGCTGCAAAAGAACGGCTGCGCCCACCGCGCCAAGAAGCCAGCGATTGCGGAAAAAGCCCAATTTGAATATAGACATCTGATCGGAACGGCAATTAAACGCGATCAGCCACTCAAACACCACAACGCCGCAAAAAATGATTGTGGACGCCTTTTCGATCTCAACTCGAGGGACAAGCCAGGAAAAAATCAAAGTAGAACAGATTGTAAAAAATACCGAAAAAAACGCGACCCGCCACAGCAGCCCCGGGAAAAGAAGTCCGACCTTGGGATGCCGGGGCGGTTGTTTGAGTTCGTTCCCAACCTTCGGCTCAACGCCAAGGGGAACAGCCATCAGCGTGCCCGTCACCAAGTTAATCCATAAAATCTGAAGCGGAAACAGAGGCGCTTTCCCGACAAACAAAACACACGACAGTAAAATCAGAAGTTCCCCGAAACCCGTGCTTAAAAGAAAGAGGAGGACGCTTCGCAACCGGTTAAAAATTGCCCGTCCTTCTTCAACGGCGGTAATAATCGAGGCAAAGTTGTCATCCGCCAAAACCATATCGGCGGCCTCCTTGGCGACATCCGTTCCGGTAATCCCCATCGCAATCCCGATATTCGCGGACTCCAGCGCCGGCGCGTCATTCACGCCATCGCCGGTCATGGCAACAATATGGCCGCTGCTCTTGAACGCGTCGATAATTCGTAATTTATGCAACGGCTCTATCCTTGCAAAAACCGAAAAATCCTCTATCTGCGCGCGCAAATCGTCATCGCTTAATTTGGCAAGATCGGTCCCGCCGATGGCTTTGCCTTCGTTGATTCCCAATTGCCTCGCGATCGATTCGGCCGTAATTTTGTTATCCCCTGTCACCATGACAACCTTGATTCCCGCGTCTTTACAGGAAGCGACCGCTTTGATCGCCTCGTCCCTTGGAGGATCGATCATGCCAGCCAATCCGGCCAAAACCAGACGGCCGGAAAAATGACTTTCCTCCAGCGCGTCTCCTTCGCCGGGATGTTCCGCATACGCGAGCGCGATCACCCTCATCGCTTCTTTTGCCATTTTTTCGTTGGCGGCAAATACCGCGTTTTTTTCGTCCTCCGTCAAAGCGACGGCGCGGGAATCTTTCAGCACATGCCCGCAGAGGGAAAGCACTTTCTCGGGCGAGCCCTTCACATAGACAATGCGGGATTGATCCTGCCGGTGCAGAGTCGCCATATATTGCTGCTCGCTCTGGAAAGGAATTTCGGCAATCCGCGGATATTTTTTTTCTGTTTCTTCTTTGTCAAATCCGGCTTTTGCGGCAGCGACGACAAGAGCCCCTTCGGTCGGGTCCCCCAAAATCTGATAACCGTCTTTGTCATTCTTAATGGCCGCGTCACTGCACAAGGCCCCGGCCATCAATAAATGATGCAAAAAACCGTTTGTTTCTATTTTCAACGTTTTTTCATTTTCTTTAAATTCGCCCTTGGGCTCATAGCCGGTGCCGGTAACCTCCGCCAATCTTCCTTCCGAGAAAATACCGCGCACCGTCATCTGGTTTAAAGTCAGCGTTCCTGTTTTATCGGAACAAATAACGGTCGCGGACCCCAATGTTTCAACGGCCACAAGTTTTCTGATGATCGCGTTTCGTTTCGCCATCAACTGCATTCCGATCGCAAGCACAGCCGTGACAACCGCCGGCAATCCTTCCGGAATAGCCGCCACAGCCGCCGAAACCGCCATCATAAACAGATCGATCGCCGGAATTTGCCGGAAGAAACCGATGGCCACGATTAAGGCGCATGAGGTCAATACAATCCCGATAATATAACGCCCCAGGGTATCGATGCTTTTCTGCAGGGGGGTTTTTTCGGCTTTGATGTCTTTCATCGCTCCCGCAATTTTACCTATTTCAGTGGACATGCCTGTGTTGACAACAACCGCGACAGCCCGCCCATAGGTCACGTTCGTTCCCATGTACACCACGCTTTTCCTGTCCGCTATTGTCGCGTTTTCGGAGACATTTGCCGCGGATTTTCCGGCAGGCATTGATTCGCCGGTAAACGCGGATTCGTTGGTTTGAAGATTGACGGCCTCGATAAGACGGGCGTCCGCCGGCACGCTGCTGCCCGCCTCAAGAATAAGAATATCGCCCGGAACAATTTCTTTCGCGGCAACTTCGCGCAATTGACCGTTCCGCCTGACTTTCGCCTTGGGAGAAGTCATCCGCAGCAACGCTTCCATGGCTTTCATCGCGCGCATTTCCTGGACAAACCCCACCAGCGCCATAAACAGAAGAACTCCGAGAATAACGGACCCATCCAGGATTCCCTTAATGGAGAATTTAACGGCCGCGGCGACGAGAAGGATATAAACCAAAGGGCTGGCGAATTGATGCAGGAGAATAAAAAAAGCGGGTGTTTTTTTTCTTCCCGTTAAAACATTTTGTCCGCGTTCCGATAACCGTTTCGCGGCCTCGTTTTCATCGAGGCCGGATATTTTGGATTGCAACTCACGGAGCGCGTCTTCTCCGCTTATTGCGTGCCAATTTTTTTGCTCCTGTTTATCTGGCGTGTTTGGCGTCATCAAATTTCCTTTCTTCGGAGCATTTAATAGGAATAAGAAATTTCGTCGGGAAGTTCGTTGACATCTTCCCGTTCATACGGAAAATAATCGCGCAATTTTTCACCGGCCGACAAAATCGCCTTGACAATCCCGTCCGCAAACCGATCCTTGGGAAAATCGGCACGTCTTTTTTGTCCCGCCTCCCGCAATCGAATGATGGATTGGTTCTGTTTGTCAAAAAAATCGAAACCGCTGTGTTTAATTATACCGCAAACACCCGAATGGCGCTTCTCTTTTTCTCCGTATTGCCGGTATTCTTCGTTTTCTCTATCGCGGGCCGGATTTTTTGTTTATGATAATGAGCCATGACGCTGAAAAACGAACCTCCTCAAAAAATCATGGGGCTGTGGGATTCGGTGGCGGTCATTGTCGGAATCGTGATTGGTGTCGGAATTTTCAAAACTCCCGCGGTCGTCGCCGGACATTTGCCTGCGCCGGTTTGGATTTTTTTTGCCTGGCTTGCCGGCGGAATTATTTCGCTCGCCGGCGCATTTTGTTACGCGGAGTTCGCGGTATTATTCCCGCGAACCGGCGGAAATTACGTTTATTTGAAAGAAAGTTACGGCCGGTTGACCGGATTCCTTTACGCGTGGGCTGAATTGCTGTTCATCCGCCCCGGCTCTATCGCGGCCGTCGCTTTTATTTTTGCCGAAATTGCCCGTTCTTTCTTTTCGCTCGACGTCCAACTGTTAAAACCAGTGGCGGTTCTGGCAATTTTAATTTTAACCGCCTCCAACGCCCTGGGCTTAAAATTCGGGAAAAATATTCAAAATTTTCTGGCCGCGGTGCTCTTTATTTTAATAGGCGGAACGATTCTTTCCGCTTTTTTTTCTCAGCAAGGCGCCTTCATCAATTTCACGCGCAACGAACTTTCCGCGCCGCTTGTCCCTTGCCTAAGGGCTTTTTTTCTCGCGCTGGTTCCGATTCTTTGGACCTATGGCGGCTGGCATGAAAATACATTTTTGGCCGGAGAGACCAAAAACGCCTCCCGTGTCATTCCAAAAGCGCTTATCGTCGCGCTGGTAATCATTATTTCGCTTTATTTCGGAATCAACGCCGCTTATATCTACCTGATCCCGATTCCCGAGATCGCCGCAAGCCCGCTCGTGATGTCCCGCCTCATGTTTATTCTTTTCGGCACAAACGGGGAACGATTAGTCGAAACCCTGATCATGCTTGCAGCGCTCGCGAGCATGAACGGCACCTTGATCACGGGAAGCCGCATCGGATATGCCTGGATTGAAGAAGGTTTGCAGATCAGCAAAACGAGGCGGCAAGGCCGCGCTTATTCGGTCAATGCTGTGCTGTTTTTTGTCGGTCTTTTATCGGCGCTTATGGTCGTTTTCGGGACGTTTGAACGGTTGTTGTTTTTTACGGGAATTTTTGTCTGGCTGTTTTTCGGGATGACCGCGGCTGGTTTGTTGCTCTTGCGCCGCAAGTATGCTCCTTTGGGGCATCGCAAATCTATTTTTTATCCTGTGGTTCCCTTGCTTTTCATTGCCGCTTGCGGGGCACTGCTGATTAACACGTTTCTGACATTTCCAGGGCAGTCAACCATCGGCCTGTTTCTGCTTCTTCCGGCCTTTATGGTGCATATTTTTGTCGAACGCAAAAATAAACACTCGGTCAACAGCGGTCACCATGGCGATACTCCTAAACAACCGATGTAAGCAACTGTTTCGTCACGGCGGTGCCTTGTCTCTTTCTCGCGTCACCCGGCGTCGGAGCTGTTCCGACCCGTAAATCTCTAATCATTCTTGCGATCATCTCGGCCCATCCCGAAAAAACAGCTTCTGTATTCGTAAATTTTTGGTATTTGCCGAGGGTCATGGCTTTCAAACTCATTCGGTCTCCCGATCCCGCGCGCTCTTCAGCAAATATCACCAGAACATTCCCGCTCTCGGCATCGACAATTTTTCCTTCAAAAGAAGTTTTTCCGTCTCTGTTAAACGGCAGCGGAATCGGAGAAACGAAAGAGGTTGCCGTCAAGCCCGCGTTCCATAAAATATGCGGCGGCTCTATGCTAGTTAAAGCCAGATAAACCGCTAATCCTCTTGATGTCGGTACCGATGTGACCGGAAATCCCTTTTGTGTCAGATGTTGTTCGATGTCCTGCCGGAA
>CAZFUU010000070.1:0-7848 GCA_964522565.1 uncultured bacterium
GAGCGGCGGGCATAAAGCGAAAGAAGCCGTTTCACAAGCCGTAGCGGCGTTTGAGGAATTTTTATCAAACGAGCGGCTTGAGAACCACAAAGGCGCCCACGCGACGCTGAAGCCCGCGATCGCTGAAATAATTCAGCGGGCGAAGTCGATAGGCCAGTTAGAATCATATCTCGAGGAATTTTCGCGAGTCGCATTCCCGGAATTTTATGGAAAAATTGAAAATAACCCGAAATGGATGAACGCGTGGCTGGATGAGAAAGATCCCCGCAGGATTGCGCGTGAACTTCTTAAATTGAGCGTATTTCAAAGAGCGCCTTATGAAATTCAGCTAAGTCAAGACGGCGGGATAATATTATGGTGGTTTTCGAGCCGGGCCCCGGAGGGGCAGATACAAGGCACAAGAGCACATGACACAAGTCACAAGCCACAAGTAACAACTGCTGGTGACTTGGTGACTGGTGCTCTTGTGACTGCGAAGCAGCGCTCGGATGGTTCGGCAAGCAGTTCGACAGGCTCACTGCCCCGAGCGGAGTCGAGGGGCTCACCATCCGCCCTGAGCGATACTACAAATAGAGTCGAACGGGCGGAATTGCGGGGCGACGAAGGCGATGAAGATGAAGTAAACGATAATGAGCAGGATTTTCTTCAGCTAAATATCGGTTATGCCTTTGTGGGTTTCATGGCAACGTGGGCAGTTTTAATGTTTTTGGCGATTAAGGGTTCTCCGGAACGCGTGGAGCCGGGCCTTTTCTATACCGCGATGGCAATGGCAGGGATGGCGGGATTAACGGCTGTCATTGCCTATGTGCGCCACTGGAAAAAGATTATTCAAAGGCGAGCGCGGAAAGAAACCGCCAATGAAAATCTGGAACAATTGAGGAAAAAGGTATTTGACACGGTGACCGATATGATGAGGGAAAACGGGATAGCGAAACTGGAATTGCCATCGGTCGAATATCTTTCTGATGTTATCCGCCTGGCAGATGATTATTTGGGGAATAATATACGGTCCATAGAGGGCTGGAAAATGTTGGCAAAGGCGCGCGGGCTTTTAGCTTTTGCGGGGAAGGAATCAAACGTGGATTTACCCCGGAAAGAGCTTTTTGCCTCAATAGACAAATTGCTTTGGTTGCTGCAAAGTTATTTGCCGAAACCGGGACGCGAAGCCAAATTTGTGGTTCACGACAGTTACGGCATTTCTTATGATCAGGGCAGTTTAGGGCTGCATACATTTCTGATTCAAACCCAGGTTTCCTTCGAAGGAGATCATGCGGCCATCGTTGTTGATGTGGATTATGCCGGGGAAAAACGTCGCTTTTCCGGAGAAATAGTTAGTGGAAATCCGCCTTTAAAGGGGATGGTTTTCTCCTTATCAAAAGGTGAACGCGCGGTTATTGATGAAGAAGTTTATAACGCGTTGAAATCCTTATTCAGGAGAATTGCTTTGGAATATGAGGTTGACCCGAATCAATTCCCTATTCCGGGCACAGTGAGAACAGGTGATTTACACGATCTCGGGTATGATGAATTCCCCATTCTTGATTTTGTGACTGCGAAGCAGCGCTCGGAATTGCGGGCGGAGCATTCGCAGTGGTCCTCAATAGAGATAACGGCTGAACACAGAGATGCTGCGAGAAAATATTTGGATTTGATCGAATATATTAATCAAGTTAAATTGTCGGGCAAGGAGCTATTTAACCTGATAAAGAGAAAAGGTTTTACCGCGGCGCGCGACCTTGCCAACAACACCGGCTCAGGCAAACTTCTTTTTGAGATAGCGCAACAGTTGGGTCGAAACCAAGCTCCCCCACCGGATTTTTCAGGACTTCTTTTTACCGATGCAGGAATTAAAGTTGTGGGCGCTGCCTTTGAGTATAAAGATAGGCGTTTTAGACGTCCAGTTTTGGCTCGCAGAATACACAGGAGTGTTACTGAACACGATGGTAATGATTTGTCAACAGAAGGAGCTATTGGTGGTGCATTGCTTGGCGGAGTAGCGGGTGCTATAGCGGGATGGCTTTTCGGCGGAATGTTTTCTGACACAATATATATTGAAACAAGGCAGTGGGTATTTGAATTATTTCTAATGACCCATTCGGAACTGCAAGAGTGGGATCCTTCTGTTAAAGTCAATGGATGGTTAACGCTTGACGAATTAGAGCGCCTTATCGAGGGAAAAACCTCCCGCTCAGAATTGCGGGCGGAACCGGCACATATCGATTTGGCGGATTTACCCCGGTCATCGGTCGCTCAGCTTTATAGTCCGGAGACGCAAGCCAACGCGGTGGCGTTGGACGGGTTTCCTGTCCTGCGCGAAGGAGAAACCTGGCAAACGGCCCTGAAACGCGTGATTGAAGAACGCGGGGTTCTTGATATGACGACAAACCAGAGTTTGTTGCGCCAGCTTGTGGAATCCGGAGCTATTGATAACCGGATTGCCGAATTTGCCGCGCAAGGCCTTAGCGCCGAACAAATTTATAATCGGCTTTATACCGAAGCGGCGATTGATGCGGCGCGTATTTTCTCGGATGTTCACAGACAGTGGACCGGCGAAGGGCGTGTTTCCCAGGAGGCCTCAGCGCTGATTAGCGCGCGGACCCCGTTGGTGAAAGCGTCTAGAACGATTCGGGACGGATTTCTAACCGCGGGGGCTGTGGGCGGATTTACAAAAATCCCGAATGTGCCCGCGGGCGCGGCCGCTGTCCGTGAAGCGACAAAATTTGGAGTCGATGCCAACGCGACTCTGGTATTTGGCGTCAATCACGCGCTGGATATGATGGAGGCGTATGTGAACGGCCTTTGGGGCAGGGTCAATAAAATGAAGGAATACGGTTTCTCCGAGGCAGATATCCGGCGATTCATTTCGGGAATTTATTCTGTTAACTCCATGTTTGTCAGCAGGGTCGACATTGCGGTGGATAAATTCCTCGATGAGGAAATGAAAGACAGTGCGAGCGATATGGCTAACGCGCCTTATACGCTTCATATGCTGAAGGGAAAAACCGCGATGGCGCAGGTGAAGTTCGCGTACAGGATGTTCGAAGCGATATTTTTAGGCCATGACTTTTCGGATAGCCGCGGTATTTTGACCGCAAAAGATCGCGCGCGGATTAAAAAGGCCTCAAAAAGATTCTCGGACTTGGCGGCAAAATATGGCGCTAATCCCCAGAGAATCCTGGTGGCGTCAACGGGCGTTAAAAAGGAACAGCCGTATGATCCGCTTCTTTACGTCCTTCCGTTTTTGGGGCCCTGGATGCACCACACGCTTCCGGAACCGACGTTGAATGTATTGAGCGAGTGGGTTTCGTCACTGGCGGAAGATGAATTGGCGAGAATTAAAAATCGCTCGCTCATTTCAGAACCGATCCCGATGATTTCGCAGGATAGAGATACGCAGGAGGGCGTGTGGAGGGATTTGTTAATGTCAGGCCCCGCTCAAGCCACAATCTCTGCGGATGAGGTCTTGCATCAGGTCGAACAGGTTTTGAGAAAAAGAGGAACAGGCCTCCGGCAAATCGGGGATGAACTCCGGGACAAAGGCGCCGCGTCATTTGCCGCCGATGAGACAAAGACGGTTGAAATTATTCAGGCCAGGATGAACCAGCTCCGCTCGGAATTGCGGACTCACGAACAAACAGTCATCGCGGACAATCATCTTGAAACACTTCGTATGGCTATGGAGTTGGCCGAAGATGATAAGAATGTTGGGGTGCGTGTGCAGTTGTTTATGCTGTATCAGCAGCTACAAAAGAAAATGTTCAAAGGTTATGAAGGTTATGGGAGGGGCCGAAGGTTTGTGTTTCGAGGAAACAAGGCGGAATTTCGCGAAGCAATTGAGCAAGCGACTCCGGAACCCCGCAGCATTGAAAAGCGGTATTTTGACCTTGCGGCAAAACGACAAACCCTGGCGCATCAAATCGATGAAGCCGCACAGCGGATTATGGATCAAAGCAAAACTAGAAGCGGCACATTTTTAGCTTATCTGAATGGACGAGCAATTGGTGACCCAATACCTTTTAGAGGCCGTAAACTGGAAGGCACTCGTTTGGGCATTTTTATGCTTTCTCAACATGTGCCCAACAATTTCAAGACCGCGAAAGTAACTATTCAAGACGGCAACCTTCACATTGCTATCACCCGCGCGGAATTGCGGCAAAAAGACGGGGAACCCGCGCGGCGAGAGGATAAACCGGAAACAGCACCTGAGATTACCCATGAAGACGCGATGGATCAAATCGGGAAACGAGAAAAACCGGGTTCGGAATTACCACGACCGGATGGTGAACTTTTATCTCAAGAGGAGGCGATCGCGCGGAGGGCTGCTGAGGATCGAGCCGAAGTTTTAAAGAAGCGCGGGATGCCGCCACAGGAACCATCGCGGGAAGGCGAACAACCAGGACGCTCGGAGATGCGGATAGAGCAAGACACCAGAATACCCTCTGCGAGGGCGGCAAAAAGCCCGCCAGTCACAGGCCACCAGTTGACGCAAGCTGTTGAAATGGATTTGGTGGAAGCGTCGCGAGCGACAAGAACGCCCTCTGCGCCAGTCACCAGTTATCGGTCACCAGATGTGATTCGAGCGGAAGCGGCGGTCGCGATTGCGGCTGAGCGTATCTTGCGTGAAATGACAGCCCGGTTGATTAAGGAAAAAATAGGGAAGCAGAACGGATCGGCATCTGCCGGCGTTGATTCGCCTGAAATGATGTCGAAAATGATCGATCAGGTGGGGCATTTGGTCCTTCCGAATTTATACGCCCAGGAAGCGCCGGTGACGTTGACGGCCGCGCAGGAGGCAGAATTAACGAGTGCGGTGCAGAGAATGAATCCCGGGCTGGCGCGGTTATTTGAAACGGTTGCCCTGAGGCGCAGTGACGCGCCCGGAATCGTCACGGTTCCTGTGCCGGCTGAAGTAACGACGGATGAACTGGTTGAAATCGCGCTTGATATGCAGACGGTGCTGGACCGCCAGGTGAAAAAGATCCTTGTGCTTGTGACGCCGAATCAGGTCCCGGATGCAATTAAGGAAAAAGTAAACGAAATGTCCGGACGGATTTATATGTTTGATGAGATTGCGGATTATCCGGCCTTTCTTGCGGCGCTGATGAGCGGAAATATTTCGAGATTGCCTGAGGCGGCGCGTGCCCGTGTCAATGAATTGATGGGTGATGCGCGTGAGCTGTTTGCCCAGGGTAATTTCGGGACGGTCCAGCGCCTCCGCGCGACAATGCCGGTTGGCGAAATGCCCGTTTTTGATAGTTCAGACATCCTGGGCCAGGTTGCACAGAGATTTATCGATGATCGCCAACTCGGGATGAAATCTGTTGAACGGCTTCGCGCGCAGGTCTTGTTTGGCGTGACCATGGTTGGCGAAGGGGCGTCGCTCCTGAAACAAGTCAGCGACGTGCTGATTATGATCGAAGGCAACCGCTATATCGCCTACAAATTCAATCCTTCGGGGCTCGTGACGATTCTTGTCATGGTGGAAGCGCTTCACGCGGCCCGCAGAGCTCTCGCGTCCGCGGCGTAACCCCGTTAGAGTTTTAACCACTTCGGATTATTTGATAAAAGTAAAAGTGTGTTCGGTAAAATTTCTCAACGTCAGGTAGAAATAAAAATTTGCAACTCTAACGGGGCGTAACCCCGTTAGAGTTTTAACCACTTCGGATTATTTGACATAAAGTACAAGTGTGTTCGGTAAAATTTCTCAACGTCAGGTAGAAATAAAAATTTGCAACTCTAACGGGGCGTAATTCCGTCCGGCCCGAAGCGTTTTTAAAAAACAACAAGCGATTGTTATTCGTCGGTCAGAATTTCTTCAATTTGAGGAAAATGTTTTTGAATGACCGCCATCTCGTCAGGCGTAAGCCCAATCCCCATTTGCATGGACATTGCTTCGAACATTCCTTCCATGCCGGCCTGTTCCATTTGGACTCCCGCGAATCCTGCGCTAATTTTTTGCGTTAAAACCGGGAAGTCTTGCATCGTTAGGCCGGAAGCTCCCAACAAGTTTTGCACGTCTTGGGCGTATGCTGAAGCCAATGGAATCGGCCGGCCCAACTCAGCTTCTTCACCGTATTTTTCCAGCAGGGCTTTGTATTGCGGATAAACTTCTAAAAACGCCTTAACGGTTTTTTCGTTCACCGTTTGCGAATCGGCGGCTGACAGCGGCCCGCTGAAAGATAGTAGCAGGATCAAGAGCATGATTGTCTTCATTTGTATTTTCTCCTTGCGTTCAATGTGGCATTTAAAACAGGTCATTTATACAGTTTTTTTGTTTGCATCGTCAACAAGGATGTTTGAGGCCGGATCCCTGTGTTGTGCGATGAGCCGCAGGTAGGGAACCGGAAAAGAAAGACGTCCAAGTTGTTTTGGCGTTGCCCAGCAACCGGAGCCAGGCATCGGCCTGGGCTGGGAAATTGCGCGGGAATCGCATATCCGGTAAAAATAAATCGTTAGATGCCGGTGGGTGAGCTGGTGCTGTACCACGTCAAGCGGCTTCGGGTTAATTTTTATTGCCAGTTGCCGCTGGATGGCCTGTCTCGGCGTTTCTCCTTTTTTCACGATGACAGTCGGAAATTCCCAAAGTCCGCCCCAAATGCCATGATCCGGCCGGCGGCGGACAAAAATCCGGTTTTTGCGCCGGATGATTGCCGCGGCCATGGTCAATTTTTTGACTTTGAGTTTTGTGCGGACGGGAAGCGATTCCGGGTGTCCCTGTTTGCGACCCTTGCAGATTTTATTGAGCGGACATGCCGCGCATTTTGGCGCGTCAGGGGTGCACACGAGCGAACCCAGTTCCATGAGCGCCTGGTTAAAAATGCCAGGTTTCAGGGCCGGCTCTTTTGTGAGTGTTCGCGGCCTTTTGTGATGAGAAGAACTGTCTCTGCGCCGAATAGTGTCCGCATGGACACTATCTTGCGCAAAGGGGTTGGCGCCGATCAGAATTCCCGCGATGTCATACATCATTTTTTGCGTTTCCGGTTTTCCGATATCTTTTCGGATTAAAAACAAGCGTGAAAAAACCCGCGATACGTTTCCGTCTACCAGTGGCACCCGTCTCTGAAACGCGATGCTCGCGATCGCGCCGGCCGTGTAACGCCCGATACCGGGAAGTTTCTGAAGCGCCGCCGGATCGCTCGGAATTTTTCCGCCGTATTGCGCGACAATAATTTGCGCGGCTTTGTGGAGATTGCGCGCGCGTGAATAATACCCGAGGCCTTGCCAGAGTTTTAACACGCGGTCGAGCGGGGCTTTGGCGAGGCGATCGACCGTCGGAAAAGCTTTGACCCAGCGGTGGTAGTAGGGGATGACGGTTTTGATCTGGGTCTGCTGGAGCATGACTTCAACAAAGAAGATGTGGTACGGATTGGTTTTCGCGATGTCACGACCCGTGAAACGCCAGGGCATCGGGCGGCGGTTTTTTTCAAACCACGCCGTCAGCTTTTTTTTGAATTGCTTTTGCGTCAGGTTTCAAATTTCTCTCTTCGCATTTCGGCTGTTAGCAATAATTTACAACTATGCCCGAAGGGCTCGCATTCATCACCGGCGGTGCTTCTGCGCTCATTTTTTAATATGGCCGCCGGTAAGGACTCTCTGCTCAAACAGTGCCCCTTGGGGGGACAAACTCGCATTGAGTCCTTACCGGCCGGCCACCACATAAACCTCTTGATCCTTCATCGGCAAGGGGGCTATGTTTTAGCCATAGAATATAGCGAAAAAACAGACTTTCCCAGGGAAATGGAGCTGTCTAGCTGCGAGTTTTTCCGCCGTTCGGCGGGAATTGTTTGAGCAGGAGACAGGCCCCATTTCCGGCCGTTTTCCAAAGGCATTGACCGCTTATTGAGAGCA
>CAZFUU010000071.1:0-1522 GCA_964522565.1 uncultured bacterium
CAACATCGTTAATTGTTGAAGCTAATCAAACAAAATCTCAACTCGAACGACCTCCCTTGCACAATTGGGATCCGCCAAGCCCCTGGGTTGATCAAAATGTGTCTTCTCTCAAAATCCCCATCGGCGATGATGACCTTGGATTTCATACGCTCATTGAGCCGTTGACCAGTATTTTTGCCCCTGGCGAGGATGGAACCCGGGCAAACTTAATGGATAAAGAAACCGTTACACGATTCAAATTTCAAGGGCAGGCGGATATTGATGTGTATTGCAAAGGACAATGCAAATACGGGGATGAATTCTCGTCCGATTTTGCCGCTTTGAAAACTGTCGGTGTGATAGAAATTATTTCCATGTATGATTACCGCATCAAAAAAATGCTCAAAACGCTTAAAGTCGATGTGGGGGAATTGGTTAAATGGGCGAAATCCAATAACAAGGTGCCGTCGGGAGCTAATAAGTTAATTGTTTATTTGCACACCTATCCTGTTCCTTCCGGGACGGATACGAGCGACCGCCCGGTCCTGGTCCGGCTTGAGAATGGGAAAAGAATCGATTTGGACGGGCTAACCATCGCGACAAACGGGCGTTTGTGGATTAAGGGCGATTTTAATACATTTACAAAATATAATTGTTCCGAGCCAGGCGAATGCCAATCTGACAGAATAGCTTCTCCGGGTCAACTATGCGCGTCAATTTCTGTCGATGGTGAATCTCCAGATGCTTGCGATTTTCAGCGATAGTTTTGGGGTTTTGTCGAAAGTTTGGAATGACGGTTATGATTCCGGAACGCTTTTGAGTGACCGGATGGTTACTGAAGATGTGATGGTCAACACGGCTGTCGCGACAGGTTTTTTGGAATCAAAATTAATTAAGTCGAAGAAAAATAGCACAGGTGACTCGCCGTATGTGGGCAATACCCGAATATGCCAGGACGATATGTCCAATTGCGAACATACAGCCAGAGGATATGGCGGTTATTTCTGTGACGCCCCTCTCAATTCAATCCCAAGATTGGATTCAAATGGAAGACCCAACAATATAAATAATTGTGAATATTATCTGGATGTGAATACGGGTATTTACTACATTAATAAAATGTCTGATAGTTATAAAAAGGCGTTTGACAGTTCTTATGTGTTTTCAAAATACAAAAAAGAATATCCGAAATTGCCGCCGTATCCCGGTTTTGTTGACCCTGATCCAACACATGGAAAAATCTTACCAAATGGCGAAGAAGTCGGTAAGGATTGGAGTTACGCTACCTGGTATGGCGCTACTGCTTGCTTAAATCCTGAAAATTATCTTTACGCTGATTGCCCTGATCTATGGAAAATCCCTATCTTTGCTGACAAACTTTGGCTGGACGAACAGCCGCTTTCGTATTTTTATGAAAGCAGTACATATGGGCAGGCCCATCCGGCCGCAAATCCCCCAATACCCGGTATTCGGGCATTTTATGGATTGATGTTCAGTCATTTAAGCCGCGCCAATATTTTTTCACCAGCTTGCCCTACTATTT
>CAZFUU010000071.1:1532-7810 GCA_964522565.1 uncultured bacterium
AACTGTTCTGCGATATTATCTCCTTTAAGTTTTCCTACTATTTGTCCTTTTGAAGGGGAATATTTAAACGCGACAATATGTCCACCGGGGAATTCTGAAGGGCAAACATGTGGAACTCGCGCCCCTTATGAATGTGTATCGGGGGGTGGAGACGGGCTTGATTATTATTGCGATTATAGCAAGTGTTTAACTGGCTGGCGTCCAAATCCAGAGTGTGATGTTAATACACAGGAACCAATACTTTTGTATTGGGTGAAGCATCATCGCAGGTTATATGATTCGTATTACAGCGGAGGGCTCGAAAATTTGATTAACTTTCAGGAAGCATGGAGACAGGCGGGTTCTGGGGAAAATTATGAACGCGGTTTGCGTTTTTCCGGAACTCTTTCAGCCCCATGGAATTCAATGGAACTTGGGTTGGGGGATAACTCAGAAGGTGATAATTATTATTTTTTCGATCCTGTTCCTGACAAGTCCTATTATAAAGCTCCGGAACGCAAGTATGACTACAATGAAAATTTGAGGGTAGAAAATCCGCCGGGGACTCCCGCGCTGTTTTCCGTCCGCCGCAAGTCGTGGTCGGAGGGGTAGTGAGGGGATTTACCCCGTTAGAGACGCGTGAGAGGTACGAAGAGGAACGGAATTATTTATATCCAGACAATACGAATTTAAAATTTGAGGGTAACTTACGGAAACGGCAAAGCCGTTTCCTGTCTCTAACGGGGTGAAGAGTGAAAAGAGCAGAGGGCAGAGAGCAGATGGCAGAGAAACAAGAAGCAAAGATGCAGAAACGAAATACGATATACGATATGCGATATACGAAATCGACGGGGCTCACTCTTCTTGAACTGATCCTGGTGATGGTCGTGGTCGCGATTCTGGGGGCGATGTCGGTTCCGAGGATCAATCAGGGCATCGAAAACCACCGCGCCAAGGCGGCACTTGAGACGTTGAGGTCCATTTCCCAGGCGGTGCGAATGTATCATTTGAACACGGGGGATTTACCAGACAATTTAGAAAAACTCGAAGAAGATGGCTATACGGATCCTTCCGAGTATGAACGCGGATATGAGTATAGTTTTATTTCAAGCGAACCGTCTATTCTGGCAGAGCGAGACACTTCTGACCGTGAAATCACATTGATTTTGCATCCCGATACATTACGAGACGAACAAATCACCGACTCCGCCGGCTTTTTGACGAAAGAGTTGTGATTTTATCCGGGGTTATATGGGGTCAGACCCCAAGGCACCCAAGGGGTCTGACCCCTTTTCATGACCCCTATTCATGCCCCTTTTCAATCTGGGGTCAGAGCCCGGGCTCTGACCCCAAAAACTCGCGACATTTCGCACCATTTTCCAATTAATTTTTATGAGTTAATGGTACAATAATACCGCCAACCCATAAAATTAGATGGAACGCGGTATTAGTAACCTATTGATGATGAAATCAACGAGCGAAATTCCACTCAATAAAATCCACGACTGGCTGTGGGAAATTCCGCGCGAGTATGACAAGGGCATGCGCGTCCCGGGGCGGATTTACGCCAGCGAAAAACTTCTCAAAACCATCCGCCAGGACGAAGCCCTGCGCCAAGTCGCCAATGTCGCCCATCTTCCCGGCATTGTCCGTTACGCATTCGCGATGCCCGACATCCACTGGGGTTACGGATTCCCGATCGGCGGCATGGCGGCGACGGACCCAAACGAAGGCGGAGTGATTTCACCGGGCGGAATCGGCTATGATATCAATTGCGGCGTGCGGCTGGTGCGGACGAACCTGACGGCAGAAGAAGTCCGGCCGAAACTGAAAACGCTTGTAGCGACACTGTTTAACGAAATTCCGTGCGGCGTCGGCCAGTCGGGCGGTATCCGGATTTCCGCGAAAGATTGGCCGAGGGTCGTCACGCGCGGCGCGGGCTGGGCGGTCAAACAGGGATTCGGAACGAAAGAAGACCTGGAATATACGGAAGCGGGCGGGTGCCTGGAAGAAGCCGATGCCGGCGCGATTTCCGCGCGGGCGTATGAGCGGGGCGCGGATCAGCTCGGCACGCTCGGAAGCGGAAACCATTTTCTCGAAGTCCAGCGGGTCGATGAAATTTTTGATCCGGAAAAAGCGCGCCGTTTCGGAATTGAAAAAGGGCAAGTCACGCTCATGATTCATTCGGGATCGCGCGGGTTCGGCTTCCAGATTTGCGAGGATTTTCTGGGGTTGATGCGGCAGGCAATTCACAAATATGGCATCAGTGTCCCGGACCGTCAGCTTGCCTGCGCGCCGGTTTATTCGGAGGAAGGGAAACGGTATCTTTCGGCGATGCGCGGCGCGGCCAATTACGCGTGGGCGAACCGCCAGTGCCTGATGCATCTGGCGCGCGGCGTGTTTGAGAAAATATTCGGCCGGAGCTGGCGCGACATGGAAATGAATCTGGTCTATGATGTGGCGCATAACATCGCGAAATTCGAGAAATACGAAATTGACGGAAAAATCAAAACGCTCTGCGTTCACCGAAAGGGCGCGACGCGCGCGTTTCCGCCGGGGCATGAAGAAGTTCCGGCCGC
The DNA here is from genome assembly GCA_964522565.1 of uncultured bacterium. Lineage (GTDB taxonomy): Bacteria > Omnitrophota > Omnitrophia > Omnitrophales > Danuiimicrobiaceae > CAZFUU01. Next base: position 4,091 of record CAZFUU010000071.1, read on the forward strand.
ATACCGTGAAGATGGACAGCCCGTGATTATTCCGGGAGATATGGGGCGCCAGTCCTATTTGCTCGCGGGCGCTCAACAGGCGCTTGAAGAAACATTCGGGACGGCCTGCCACGGCGCCGGACGCGTCATGAGCCGGGCGGACGCCGTGCGCCACGCGCGCGGGCGTTCGATTGAGCGGGAGCTCGAGGAAAAAGGAATCATTGTGATGGGGCGCGGGCACAAAGGAATTGCCGAAGAGCAGCCGGAAGCGTATAAAGATGTTCATGACGTGGTCGATGTTGTTTGTCAGGCAGGCATCGCGCACCGGGTCGCGCGGATGCGGCCGATGGGAGTGATTAAGGGATGAAAGAAAGATCACCAGACACCAGAGGTAAAGAATCGGAGAAGGAGTGAATGAGAGAAACGGCGAAACGGAGAAACGGTGAAATGGAAGACAGAAAATTGCAAATTAAGAGTTATCGGGATTTGGACGTGTATCAGAGAGGAATGAAATCTGCGATGGAAATTTTTGAAATGACCAAGAAATTTCCAAAAGAAGAACAATATTCTCTAACCGATCAAATACGCAGGTCAACAAGGTCACATGACCAAGTCACATGATTTTAAAACACCGATACGTTTGAGCTCTAAGGCAAACCAGTCGTCTGAAGCGCGTCTTGAAGGCTTCGCGGGCACGGTGCCGACAAGAGCTATCTTCCAGCACCGGCGGTTCGTCCTCTCCAGCGGCGGACGCCCGCCTTTACGCTCGCCGTTCGGAACGCTTTGCGTACCCAGCTCCGAACGTCTGCGCGAAATGCTGTCAAACAGCTCTTGTCGGCGAGCGAAGCCGAAAAGTCGAGCGAGACGTGGCACGCCGGGACAAGTCGAGCGTCGACGAAGACGAGCTGGTTTGTCTTTCACGTGCCAGTCATTAGGATATATCCAATTTCCAATTCTCCGGTTCTTTGCATCTGGTACACTGGTGCGCTGGTGCACTGGAGTTCTGGTGCGCTGGTGTTCTGGTGCGCAGGTGTTCTGGTGCGCTGGTGCCTTGTTCACCGGCTGCGACCAAGCGCCTTTCGCGCCCAAACAATCACCTGAGAGGGCCGTTGCTCCAATTTCTGCCGCACCGAAAGAGATTGACCGGATTACGCTCAAGACGGGCGGCGTCATCGAAGGAAAAATTGTGGATGAATACGGCGGAAAGGTGACGATGGCGTGGCAGGGCGGCGAAGTCGGTTTTCATGCCGGTGAGATCGCGAAGATCGAAAGAAACCTGCAGATTGTTCCGGGAGAAACAGGATCGGGCGACGGGTTGATTCTTCCCGAAATGAAAGAACCGGAATCGGCATGGCCGGCGGGCGCGCGCCAACTGCTCCGGCTCAAAACCGGCGAAATTCTCGGAGGAGAGCTTGAAGGAAAAAGCAAAGAGGCCTTCATCCTTCGCCAGAGGTTTGAAGAAGGCGGGTCGGCGGTTGTCGAGGTTCCGATGGAACGGGTCAGCCGGATTGAGCTTTGGAAGCCATTGCCCGAAATGAGCGATTCGCTCCGGCAGTTTCATGAAGCGCATCCGGGGCTCAAATATACCCGAAAAGGCAATTACCAGATTTTGACGAGCGAACGGGATCCGGCCGACCTCCGGTTTTACCTGAATGTTCTGGACAGGTTTTTTCAGGAGTTTGTGGTTCATTTTTTCGAACTGATCGATTTTAATCAGGAGCCGCGGCCGCTGGACGTGATTTTTCTCGGGACGCGCGGCGAATTCGACGAAATGCTGAGGCAAATCGGTTTTCGCTTTCAGACGACGCCCGCCGGATTTTATCATTATCAAAGCGGCCATCTGGTTTTCTACAATGCCAAAACGGATCCGGCACTTTTGAGGGGGCGTGTGGAGGCGCGGGCATTGCGGGAGAAAATGGAACAAATTTCAGGAGAACCCGGCTCAATGGCCGGAGTTGATGTCCAAAAGACAAGGGGTTCCGCGGAGCGGATCGCTGACCAGGCGGCACGCAACGAGCTCCGGATTATGGCGGCGGCGCGCGCCCGGACGACACAGGTCGTTCGCCATGAAGGCGGGCATCAGCTTTTTGATTATTTCCGGATTACGCCGTTTGATCTTTCACCGGGCCGTGTTTTTTCGGGAATCGGCAGTCATGAACCGCGCGAAGTTGCGGAAGGCGAAGAGTTGTTGACGGACGGGAACTTTTATCAGGGGGCTTGGCTGGTGGAGGGGCTCGCGGTTTATTGCGAAACCGATCCGATCGGTGACGTCCATCCCGAACGGCTTGCGCACCTGAGATTTGCCCTGGAGGAAAACACGTTGCTGCCGCTTGAATTTTTAACAAACTTTAGCCGCGGGACGGGCATTCACGAGCTGGACAGGATTTACGCGAACCTTTCCTATTCGCAGAGCTGGGCGTTTGTTTATTTCCTGATGCAGGCCGAATACCGGGCGCGGTTTTTTGATTTTATCCGGGCGTCTCGTGATCAGACGGGCGTTTTGGATGCCGCCGGTGAACAGGCCTTGTTTGAGCAAATTGTAGGCAAGAGCTTCAGGGAGCTTAATCCCGAATTTACCGTGTTTGCGGAAAATCTTGTCAAAGCGCATGTGGATGACACCGAATACGAGGCCTACCGGCTGAATTTTTTGCGCGAACGCTGAGGCCTGCTGTTGTCTCTTAAAATTTGGGGTCAGGTCTTAAAGCATCCGAAAGACCTGACCCTGTGTTTTTGTTTTGACCCCATATGCCTTCCGCGGCCAAGAACTGCTTGCGTTTTCACTCATTTTTGGTAAATTACCTTAAAACTCGGCATCATAATTTCGTAAATGTGGGGGTTGCATGAAGAAGCGTATGGTTTGTCCCGTCATTTTTTCCTGCCTGTTTTTATTTTCAACTTCTTTATATGCCAGCGGTTCCATCCAAATCAAGGGGTCCGACACGATGGTCAATCTCGCGCAGGCGTGGGCGGAAGCATTCATGGAAGCCAATCCGGACGCTTTTATTGCCGTCACGGGCGGGGGATCCGGAACGGGAATCGCTTCCCTCATGAATCAAACGTGCGAGATTGCCCAGTCCTCCAGGGACATGAGCCCGAAGGAATACGAAATGGCGGCTGAAAGGGGGTTGAACGTTCAGGAAGTTGAGGTCGGTCTTGACGCGATTGTGGTGATTGTGCATCCTTCGAATCCGGTCGACGGATTGACTGTCCGGCAATTGTCCGATATTTTTACGGGCAGGGTCAGGAATTGGAAGGAAGTCGGAGGCCGGGATGAGCGGATTCTTGTCCTCTCGCGCGACAGGAATTCGGGGACTCACATCTTTTTTCTGGAGCACATTGTCAGGCAGGATCTTGACGGCGACAAATCAGAGTTCGCGCCGCAAGTGCTGATGTTGTCATCCTCCCACGCCATTGAGCAGGAAGTGGCCTCCAACCCGTCGTCGATCGGGTATTTCGGAATGGGCTATCTCAATGACCGGGTGAAAGGGCTCAAGGTCAAAGGGGCCGAGACGGAAGAGTGGACGCATCCGACAATCGCAGACGTTCGCGCCGGAAACTATCCGGTGTCGCGGGCGCTTCATTTTTATTTGCCTCAAGCGCCTTCAGCGGAAGTCAAAAAATTTATTGATTTTGTCCTGAGCCCGGAAGGGCAGGCGATTGTTCTGGAAATGGATTTTGTTCCGATTACGTCCTAAGTAACAATGCATAAGCCCTGTAACATTTGAAAGCACATGTCATTCC
>CAZFUU010000072.1:0-7543 GCA_964522565.1 uncultured bacterium
AAAAGGGATTTGGAAAGCGCGCCGTGAATTACAAACTGCGCGACTGGCTTTTCAGCCGCCAGCGCTATTGGGGCGAGCCCTTTCCGGTCATTCATGTGGACGGAGAGCCGAAGCCGATCAGTGAAAAAGATTTGCCGGTTACTTTGCCCGAGATCAATTCCTATCAACCGACCGGAAAACCGGAAAGCCCGCTCGCGGATGTCGCCGAATGGGTCAACACCAAAGACCCGGAAACGGGGAAATCCGCGAAACGCGAAACCAACACGATGCCGCAGTGGGCGGGATCCTGCTGGTATTATTTGCGTTACATCGATCCGGAAAATGAAAAAGCGCTGATTGATTCTAAAAAAGAAAAATACTGGATGAATGTCGACCTGTATGTCGGCGGCGCCGAACACGCGGTGCTTCATTTGCTCTACGCGCGGTTCTGGCACAAGGTGCTTTACGACTGCGGGGTGGTTTCGACGAAAGAACCCTTTCAGCGGCTCGTCAATCAGGGAATGATTCTCGGCGAGGACAATCAGAAAATGTCCAAATCGCGCGGCAATGTGATTAATCCGGATGACCTTTTGAAAGAGTCCGGCGCGGATTGCCTCCGGATTTACGAAATGTTTATGGGGCCGCTTGAAATGTCGAAGCCGTGGTCGATGCAGGGCGTTCAGGGGATTTTGCGGTTCTTGAATCGCGCCTGGCGGCTGTTTGTGAATGAAACCGGCGGGCTTGATCAGGCGATTAAAAATCAGAGCGCCTCCGAAGAAGAGCTCCGGATTTTGAACCGCGCCATCAGGAAGGTGACGGACGACCTCGATCAGATGAAATTTCACACGGCGATTTCGGCGCTGATGGTTTTTGTCAATGACATGATGAAAATCGAGGCCAGAAGCCGAAAGTCGATGGAAACTTTTGTGCTCCTGTTGTCTCCGTTCGCGCCTCACATGGCGGAGGAACTCTGGGAGAAGCTCGGGCATTCGCCGTCGCTTGCGCATGAGGCGTGGCCGGTTTATGACGCGAAATATCTGGCCGAAACCGAAGTCGAGGTGGTCGTCCAGCTTTCGGGGAAAATCCGTTCCCGCCTGACGGTGCCAAAGGATTTCCCCGAATCAGCGTTGAAGGAAAAGGTGTTTCAGGACGAAAATATAAAGAAATGGATTGAAGGCAAAGAGATTGTCAAAACAATTATTGTGCCGAACCGGTTGGTGAACCTTATTATCCGATGAAACGGTTAGTTCGAATCGTAAAAAAACAGGTCCAGGTCGGGTCCAAAAGAATCCCGCTGATTAGCGGAGAAGTCCACTATTGGCGGTTGAATCCGAAATATTGGGGCGATATTCTCGGCCAGGTCAAAGACCTCGGGTTGAATGTTATCTCGACTTATGTGCCGTGGGACTATCATGAACCGAAGCGCGGCCGGTTTGATTTTACGGGAAAGACGGATGAGACCCGAAACCTTAAAAAATTCCTCGAGCTCACTCGCCGGGAAGGATTCTGGGTCGTTATCCGTCCGGGCCCTTATATTTATAGTGAATGGCCGAATGAAGGAGTTCCTCCCTACGCTTACCGTTACCATCGCCTTCACCCCCGGTTTCTGAAATATGCGGAAAATTATATTCGGAAAGTCAGCGCGGTCTTGAAGCCATTCCTCGCGAGCCGCGGTTCGGGGCATATCATTCTTCTTCAGGCGGACAACGAAATCGACCCGTGGCCGGATGTTTTCGGCCAACAATACGGCCTCAACGGGAAGCCCGGGATGTTCCAGGAGTTTTTGTCGCAAAAATACAACGGAAACATTCGTGAACTCAACCGCCTGTGGGCGACGCAATACAGGACGTTCAAGGAGGTCGGCCCTTACATCGCGTGCATGTTTCAGGGCGAGCACGGGCTGATTCTCAAAGGTGATCCGGAGTTGAGGCGGAATCTCGATTATTTTGAATTCAAATATGATTACACCTACCGTTGCGCCAAATGGAATGTCGAGATGTACCGGAAAGTCGGCATCGACATCCCCATTTATTTGAATCTGTACCCGTTTTTTTACGCGCATGACTGGTCCAAAATGCAGAGCGCCGCGGACATGGTCGGCGTCGACTTGTACCCGTCAAATGAACTGTCTGAGAATGAGCATGAACAGCGGAAAATGATAGATAAAATCCGTTTTCTGAGAAATATCTCGAGTGTCCCGTATATCGCCGAGTTTTCATCCGGAGTGTGGCACAATCGCCATTATGAGTCGGGAACCCTGACGCCGACGCACTACCGGCTGATCACATTGAGCGCGCTTCTGGGAGGCGTCGGAGGATGGAACTGGTATATGCTGGTCAATCGGGACAACTGGTACATGTCTCCGATTAATGAATGGGGAAGAAACCGGCCTGAGCTTTACAGCGTGTTCAAGCAATTGGTCGCGTTGTTCAAGGAGATGAAACCCTACCTGCTAACCCATTGCACGGATATCGGAGTCACTTTTAATCCCTTGCAATACGCGGCGCGAACCTTGTCGAGCGACAACCGGGTCCTGGTCGCCTTGAGCGAGGCAGATATTGATTACGATCTTTTTGATCCGGCCCATAAAATTCCCCGGAAGAAAATAATTTTCTATTCGGGAAACCAGTGGCTGAGCAGGAAGGCACACCAGGCGTTGCGCGCATATGTCGAGGCAGGCGGGATTTTAGTGGCGTTTCAGGATTATCCGCGAAAGGATGAGAATTTCGCGCCCTGCGACATCATCGGATTCCACGAGCCGGACAGGATCTTGTTTGAATTTCGCCGCGGCTGTACGCTGTCCTTGAACGCGGGCTCGACGGTTAAATTGAACACGCTCGTCTTCAGCTTTCATCATACGGCGGGTGAGCCCGTGCAGGCCGATTTTGACCGATGGGGCCGGCACAACATCGGGTACTTGAAGACGGTTGGAAAAGGGAAAATCCTGCATTTGGGAGTCGAACCCAAAAATGACCTTTTGATTGAAATTCTCAGGTTCTTTAATGTTCCGGTTTACGTCCGGTCCGCGACAAAAGATGTCAAAACCGCCCTTTTCCATAACGGCGATCGCTACTATGTTGTCGCGGTCAATAACGGCCGTGAAAGCAAGAATGTCCAGATCGCGTTTGACATGTCGGGGAAAACCACAAAACGGGCGACCATGAAAAACATTTGCAGTCTGGAATCGGACGGCTGCATTTTAAGCCGCGATCACCGGTCATTCAGCACGGAACTTCCGCGCAAGGACGGCCGGGTGTTTCGAATTAAGTTTAAATAAACGTCGGCCGAAGAAATAACGGGAGGCAGTTCTCCATCATGTATTATGAAGAGTTTTTCGGGCTGAAAGAGGCCCCTTTTAACGTAACGCCGGACCCTAGATTTATTTTCTTCAGCCGAAAGCACATGGACGCGTTTTCGGCGCTGCTGTACGGAATCGAATCCAGAAAAGGGTTTGTGCAAATCACCGGAGAAATCGGCGCGGGAAAAACCACGCTGTGCCGCGCGCTTTTGAACCGGTTAAATAAAGGCGGGAAAACCCATTCGGCGCTCATTTTAAACCCCTGTTTTTCGGAACTCCCGCTGCTGAAAACCATCGTGGAAGATTTCGGGATTGAAACCCGGGCGCGAAATAAAAAGGATTGCTTCGACGCGCTGAACCGTTACGTGCTCGATGAATTTCACAAGGGGTTCAACATGATTCTGATTATTGACGAGGCGCAAGCCATGAGCCCGCGGACGCTAGAGCAGATTCGCCTTTTATCGAATTTGGAAACAAATACCGAAAAACTGCTGCAAATTATTTTGGTCGGCCAGCCGGAATTGCGATCGCTTCTGGCACGGCAGGAGCTTGAGCAGCTTCGTCAGCGCATCAGTGTGAGGTTCCATTTAACGGCCCTTGACCGCAGGGAGGTCGAAGAGTATATTGCTCACCGGCTGCGGATTGCGGCGGGAGGCGATGATATCGAAAGCCCTTTTGCGGGTGACGCGGTTGATTTGCTGTTTGAGCAGACGAAAGGAATCCCCCGTATCGTGAATAAAATTTGTGACCGCGCGCTTTTGTCGGCTTATGCCAAGGACCAGCGTCGGATTAACCGTGAAATGATGGAAGAAGCTGTTTTTGAAACCGAAGGAGTGTGTGTATCATGAGCATTATCAGCCAGGCACTTAAAAAAGCGGAACAAAAGGATTTTCGCAGAGAATCAATCCCGCTGAATTTGGCGGCCCCCGTTTCGACGAAACATGATTCCGAAAGAATCTGTTGGACTCCCAACTGGGAGGCGTTCACCTGTTGGGCGCTTGTCACCGCGAGCTGTCTTTTGCTGATCGGCCTTTTTCAATTTCCTGCGCCCCATCCGGCTTTTGCCATCAATGCGGGCAGAGTGGCGTCTATTTCTAATCCGTTACAGACCGGATACGCCACGGGTGCCGCGCTTCTGCCGTTGACGGCTGGTCCGACAAAAGGAAAATCTCCGGAATACCGTTTGACGGGCGTGACAGTTTCGCCCGAAGGATCGCGATATGCCATTATCAACGGCACCGTTGTTCAAACGGGAACGTATATCGACGGCGCTTATGTTGAATCTATTTCAGGCAACCAAGTTGTCTTGAAGACAGCCAAGGGCGATTTCATGCTTCAGGTATCTTCATAAGTTTTAAACCATCCCTTCTCTCCCCAAAAAAATCCTGACAATCCTGTCGGGCAAGGGGAGGGCTTCGCGCGTGATCAAAAAGACGATGGGTTATCGTAACCGGATGGTTCTGCTTTTTGCGATCATTTTAATTATCGGCGTCAGCTTTTCATTCGGGGCAAAGCAGTTGTTTCGCGATGCCCGGCACGCCCGTCAACATGGTCCGCAAAAGCCATGAACGGGATCGCGAAGCGGCTTTCGGTGCGGCCGGGATCAATAGGCGTCTCGCCGTTTTTCTGGGCGGCTCCCGGTTTTGCGGCCGGAATTGTCATCGGTTTTCACAGACCGCTGTCGTTTCCTGTCTTTCTGCTGTTTTCGGTTTTTCTTTTGGCCGGGGCATTTTTCCTTCTGCGTTCGCGCTATTTTATATTTCTTTCCGCGGCCCTGTTTGTTTCAATCGGCGTTCTTTTCGGAATCGAAGCCGCGGTGGTGCCTGCGCGGGAAATCAGCAAGGACTGTTCTTTGGGCAGAGTCGTGCTTGAAGGCGACATTATCACCGTTCCGGAAACGAAAAAAACCGGAAAGCGACAGAATGTTTCGTTTGTTTTATCCGCGCGGAGCACATTTCAAAAGAGCCGCGGAGTCCGGCCCGTGAGAGGCAATGTGCAGGTGTTTTTGTATCATCCGGGCTGCGAATTGCGTTTCGGCGACCGTGTGCGTCTTCGCGGGGAAATCGAACGGCCGAAAAAAGCGAGAAATTTTCACGAGTTCGATTACGCGCGTTTCTTATCGCTGCAGGGCATCCACACGGTGTTTAAATCGGGCGGATCCGGCTCCGTGGTGTTTCAAATGCCCGGCAGAACCGGACTCCTGAGCCGGCTTAATTCGCTGCGGGCACATTTGAGAAACAGGATTGAATTTTTGCTGGACGCGCCATATTCGGAACTGGCAAACGCATTTCTGATCGGTTTCAGAAAAAACATTCCTCCCCAAATCCGGGATGAGTTCATTAAAACGGGGACCGCGCATCTGTTGGCAATCAGCGGCTTTCACATTTCCCTGATCGGATGCGCTTTTTATTATTTCGGGCGTCTGTTTTTTCCGAGGCGGCTGAATATCCTGCTGACGTGCGCCCTGATTTTGGCCTATGCGGTGCTGGCCGGCGGAAAAATTCCGGCTGTGCGGGCCAGTGTGATGGGGGCTTTGGTCATGACAGGGCTTTTGCTGAGCCGGGAAAAAAATTTGACGCATACGCTCTGGGTCGCTTTTTTCGGGATTTTGATTTGGAATCCGCCGTCGCTTTTTTCCGCGTCGTTTCAGCTTTCTTTCTGCGCGATGGGGTCGCTTCTTTTTTTATCCCCCGTGTTGGTTCGCGATGAGGATGAGCATCATCAGGCAATCGCGATGCCGCAATGGTTCCGGCGGATTTTATTTCCGGTGCGCCGTTCGGTTTTTTCATCGCTGGCCGTGATGCTCGGGATGTTCCCCGTCCTGATCTGGTATTTTCATCTTTTCTCATTTGTGAATCTAATCGCGAACCTTCTCGTTGTCCCCGTCAATTTTGCCGCAATCATTTCCATGCTGTTTGTGCTTGCGATTGACGCGGTTTCCTCATTCGCGGCCGGGTGTGTTGTCATGATTCCGAAACTCCTGCTTCAGGCACAGTTGTCGTTGACGCATCTTCTAAGCGGAATTCCTTTTGCCTACTGTCATGTTCCACTTCCGCATTGGTCTTTTTTCCCTGTTTATTACGGCTTGCTGGCCGGATGGATTCTTGCCGGCAAACGCGCGGCCTTAAAAAATATACGTATCGGAATTATTACAACCCTTGTTTTAGCGACGTTTGGATATCTGCTGTGCGCCTATCCGCGGAATTTTCGGCTTTATGTTTTCGACCTCGGGCAGACGCCCGTAATCCATTATGCTTCGTCGAAAGGGTCAAATGTGCTCATTGATACGGGCCGGCGGTTTCCGTCCGATCAGGCGTATTGGATTTTGAGGCCGTATTTAATGGCGAACGGTATATTCCTGCTTGATCACGTGCTGTTTTCCCGCGTCGGCCATTTGCACGCGGGAGGGCTCTTGAGTTTGCTCGATTACTTTGACGTCCGGCGGTTCTATTTCCCGGAGGGTTCCGGCAGTGACAAGATTCATAAATATTTACCGTGGGACCGGTTGAAAAAAACGGAAAAGGAGGCGATCAACGGCAAAAGGCGGATTGACATAGACGATAATGCTTTTGTGACGGTTCATGTGCATTCACCGGGGAGGATTGGAGCTTATGAAATCAGGGATGGCAACATTGAGGTTCTGTATATTCCCTTCATCAATCAAGGGATTTGGGGATGGCTTTCATCGGAAATGAAGGGCCGTTATGATATCGTTATTTTGCCCCATCATGAATATCCGCCGTGTGAGGAGGAGAAGGCATTCATAAAAAAAATAAAACCCGGGCATCTTGTGATCCATCAACGGCCGGGACAGGAAAACATTGTCGGCAGGGCATTTTTGGAGGATGAGACGCTTTGTCCGTTACTTGTGTCGCAAACCGGCGGGCTTGAATTCCGGTCCGATGGCGGGGAAATCAAAATCCGACAGGTGCTGAACGGCCGGACAAATCATCAAGATTTCATTTCATGGGGATGATGATGGCCTCCTTATTTGTGCCATGCGCTGTCATGAAGGGAATAATTGACAATAAACATATAGGATGATATAGTTTCCGGCATTACTTACCGAACGGTAAACCCTTATCTGTCATGAGGTTATAAGGTCGCATGATGCGCAAGTTTTTTTTCTGTTTGAGTGTTTTTTTTCTCGTCAACGCCTGCCTTTCGCTTCCGTCTGCTGATGCGGCGTGGGTATGGTCTTCCGAAGAACGCAAGTTTATCAGCACCGAGCAGGACATACAGGGTTCGGCTGATGATTTGTTTGAA
>CAZFUU010000073.1:0-7340 GCA_964522565.1 uncultured bacterium
GAGAGCGTTCTTCCACGCCTCGCGCTTCCGCCACTCCTGCCCGTCCGCACGGCACCGAATACGAAACTTGTCCGCCAGCAGATGCGAATCATCGGTCAGAAGATGAACGATATTATGACTAACAAAGGGGAATTTCCTGCAGATGAAAGGTGGGCTGGGTGGCAGGAGGGGGCATTAACCGAGGATGAAGATGAACTGGCGGTTACGGCAAGTTTATCGGCGATGGATGATATGTGTTATACGACCAATGATTATAAGACCTCCGCAAATGGAAAGGGATACCGGTTTTGTTCCGCTCCGAAACTGGACGCCTGCGAGCGCTGGGCCGGGAACAAACGGTTTTGTGTGCATATGGATTCTAAAATGTCGGCGCACATTGCCGCCGGTGTTGTCGCGGAATTACCTTATTCAATAGAAAAACCTTGTGAAGACGCTTTTCAATATAGCGTAGTTAATCCAGCATGGGGTGTTCCTAAATTTGAAACCGCCGAAAATTTTGATCAACTTGTTAATTGGCTTGAGATTGGCGCTTATGGATTTGACTATGCAAACTTTCAGTATCTTATTACCTTTCCTCCATATGTGACAGGATGCGACCAGGAAGCGGGCATTTGTCCTGCTCCCACCCGCAATTATGGTTATTGGGGCGTTCCGATTAAAGATTATGAAAAATTCAATGAAGCGCTGGCTCAGATTTATCCGGCCTTGCTGCAACGGGGGATTGAGGTCTCGATGGGGAATATAGTCGGGTATCTGGATGGAAACGGGGATCATGATCTTCTTGCTCCACAGGGGGCCGAATATGCAGGGGCTGCCTTATATGGGGTGGGATTCCGGTTTCTTGATCCGGAACAAAGAATTTCCTCAGCCGAAGAAATGAATCAGTTTTGTGAAAATTACCCCGGCCAATTGGGTTGTCTAGGTTGATGAAGTGCTTGTCGAATTTCTAATCTTGATTTTGAAAGCAAAAATCAACTGCCATTTTCCGCTTGCAAACAACACGCGCCTGGGATAGTTTTTAGTAGTAACGCTGTTTTCTCTAGGGGCGAGCGCCGCAGCTTTTCCCCCAAGGGATTAAAACAGAATCAGCTTGTTTCAATTTTGGAGTTGTGCCAAATGCATTTCATATCGATCTGGAACATTAAAACAGGTGCCCGGTAAGTGAAAACGGCGTTTTTTATTGACGGAAAAACGGTGAGTTGGCCTGTTGCGCGTCTTGAGGTTCCCGCCGAAGGCGAGATGTGGGTTTTCGAGAGCATGAAAAGTTACGGTGGAAAAATTTTCCGGCTTTCCGCGCATCTGGACCGCCTGTTCGAATCGGCGAAAACCATCGGTTTGCGCCTCCCAAAAACAAGAGAAATAATCGCCGCGGAAATCAAAAAATGCCTGAAGGGATTTGAAAACGGAGATTATTTTTTAAGATTTTGGGCGGATTCGCGGCACACCTGTCTGGCTATTACGATGCGGAAGCGGCCGCAGTCAATTTACCGGGAAGGCGTTTGCCTTGAGACGTCCTCGATTCGCCGCAACCATATCAATTCGGAGCCGCCGGGAGCAAAAACAAGCGCGTTTCTGAACGGCGTTTTGGCCGTCCAGGGGCTTGCGGATGACCGGTTTGACCGTATTTTTCTGGATCAAAACGGGTATGTGGCAGAAGGCACGATTTGGAATGTCTTTATTGCTAAAAAAGGGATTCTTTATACCCCCGGTTCGGGAATCTTGGATGGAGTGACCAGGCGCTTTGTGATAGAATGCGCCCAAAAAGAACGGTTGCCGGTCATTGAAACATGTTTGACACGGCATGACTTCTGGAATTCGGACGAAGCTTTTTTGACAAATACTTCCGGTGAAATCGTTCCCATTCGTTCACTCGATGGAAGAACGATCGGCAGGGAAATACCCGGGGCGTTAACCAAAAAATTAATCAAACGGTTTAATCATGAGAGAATCAAGGAGTTAAACAGGCAATGAAGATCAAGCGGGCGATTATCAGCGTTTCGGACAAATCAGGGTTGGTGCCGTTGGCGAAAGCATTGGTGAAATTCAAGATTGAAATTTTTTCGACCGGCGGGACGCTGGTCCTTCTGAAAAAGAATAAAATCAAAGCGCGTTCAATCAGCGAGCTTACCGGATATCCGGAAATCCTGCACGGCCGCCTCAAAACGCTTCATCCGAAGGTGCACGGAGGCCTTTTGTACCTGCGTTCGGACGCGAAACAAAGCGCTGAAGCCAAGGAACACGGAATCGAGCCCATCGATATGGTGGTCGTCAATTTATATCCTTTTGCCGAAACCGTGCGCAAGCCGGACGTCAAATTGAACGAAGCGATCGAGCAGATTGACATCGGCGGCCCGACGATGTTGAGGTCGGCGGCGAAAAATTCGGAATCCGTTACCGTTGTTTGCGATCCGTCCGATTACCAATCCGTGATTCAGGATTTGAAAAAACAGCGGGGGGCCGTTTCCAACGAGCTCCGCCGGCGGCTTGCCGCGAAGGTCTTCAGGCACACGGCCGCGTATGACGGTCAGATTGCTCAGTATTTGTCCCGTTCCTGTTCGGGCCGCGAAGAAATACCGGAAGTGCTGGGCGCGCTTTTGACTCGAAAAGAAGTCCTTCGTTACGGGGAAAATCCGCATCAGAAAGCGGCGATTTATGAGCGCGCGTCTTCTCCATCACCCCTCGGATTCGAACAATTAAACGGAAAACAGCTTTCTTATAACAACGTGCTGGATGTCGAGGCCTCCTGCGATATTTTGCGGGAATTTGAAGAGCCGGCCGCCTGCGTCGTCAAACACAATAACCCTTCCGGGATTGCCGTTTTTGACGATTTGGCGATCGCGGCTGAACGGGCCGTCGATGCCGACCCTCTTTCGGCTTTTGGCGGAATTGTCGGCCTCAACCGGACGTGCGACGACCGGACGGTCAAAGTGGTTTTGGATAAACTGCCTTTTTTTGAAGTGATCATAGCGCCTGAATTTACAAAAAAGGCGCTCGTGCTTCTGCAGTCACGGAAAAATTTGCGAGTCGTCAAAACCAGCGGCATGAACGATCTTGAGCCCTATGACATTCGTTTCGTCAAAAGCGGTGTGCTGGTCCAGGAAACCGATCGGCCGGTTTGGCAGGTGGAAGGCAAAGCGCTCCGGAAAAATTTAAAATGGGTCACGAAGGCGAAATTGCAAACCGATGAAGAAATCGATCAGCTTGTTTTTGCCTGGAAATGCGCGAAAGTCGTTCGTTCAAACGCCATTGTCCTGACTCAGGGAAAACAAACGGTGGGCATCGGCGGCGGACAAATGTCACGCGTCGACAGCGTTAAAATTGCCTGCATGAAGGCGGGGAGCCGGACACGCGGCGCTTTTCTTTCCAGCGACGCTTTTTTCCCGATGGCCGATAACATCGAAGTGGCCTATCAGCACGGCATTCGGGCGATTATCCAGCCGGGCGGTTCTATCCGGGATGCGGAAGTGATAGAGGCCTGCGACCGCCGCGGGATCGCGATGGCGTTTACCGGCCGCCGTCATTTCAAGCATTAAATTTCACGGACTGCCAATATGGGAATCATGCGGTGATGAATTATGCGCGCGCGCTTCATTGCTTGAATTCCTTTGTCAATTTCGAGCGCACGCCTTTTGACTACCAAACGGGTTTTAACTTAATCCGGATGAAGGCCTTGCTGGATTTATTCGGGGGCCCCATGCGGGGGATTCCCTGCATTCTTGTCGCCGGCACAAAAGGCAAGGGCGCGACGGCGAATTTTATTGCCTCCATGCTTCATGCCAACGGATACCGGACGGGGCTTTTCACGTCTCCCCATCTTCACGATGTCCGCGAACGCGTTCGTTATGCCCGCAAAATTATTTCAAAACGTGGTTTCGCGCGGCTGATGACGCTGATTCGCAAAAAAATCACCGAAGCTGAAACCGGTTCCAGGAAAAAGCCGTCAGCTGTCGGGGAGCCGACCTATTACGAAATCCTGACGCTTCTTGCGGCAATGTATTTTTCCGAAAAAAAAACGGATCTGGCGGTCTTCGAAATCGGGATGGGCGGCCGGCTTGACGCGGCAAACGCCTTTGATCCTGTTGTTTCGGTTGTGACGCCGGTCAGTTATGATCATGAAGCGTATTTGGGGAATACGCTTGTAAAAATTACCCGCGAAAAGGCGGCGATTATGCGCCCGAAAGGCATTTTGGTTTCCGGTTTACAGCCACCCGAGGCGAGAAAAGTTTTGGAAAACACAGCACGCCGGTTTCGCGCCGGCATGTTTGATTATGGGAAAAATTACAGGGCCGAACAAATGCGCGAATCATTAGATGGCAGTAAATTTGATTTCTGTTTTGGAAAGGATATCCGATGGAGGCATTTGCGTATTCATTTGCCGGGCCGGTTCCAGGTTGAAAATGCGGCAACCGCGCTTGCGGCCGTTTCGGCCCTTCGACAGTTTCATGGGTTTAGGGTCACTGAGTCACGAATCCGCGCCGGATTAAAAAATGCGTTTTGGCCCGGGCGGTTTGAGGTTGTTCGGCGGTTTGGCCGGCAGTTTATTATTGACGGAGCTCATAACGGCGCGTCGATGAAGGCGCTTCATGACAGTTTGTGGCGGCTGACGCGGCACGCGCCGCGGATATTGATTTTGGCGGTATCGCGTGATAAAAATCTGGAGCGGCTGTTAGTGCCCGTCAAAGGGGTTTATGACCTGATCATTATCACGCAGGCAACGGGGCCAAGAGCACAGGCGCCGCGCAAACTGGCCGAGCAAATCAACGCTCATGATTGCCGGTGTCCGGTTATGTGGGCTGCCTCGCCCGAGGAAGCCATTCGCCTGGCGGTTCGGCATAGTGTTTCCGGAGATACCCTGGTGATATGCGGATCTTTGTTTTTGGCGGCGGACGCAAGGAGGTTGCTGGAATGCCCAAAGTTGAATTAGAAGATACGATTATTGCCGTTTCTACTCCGCCCGGAGAAGGGGGAATAGGAATTGTTCGTTTGAGCGGAAAAGACGCGATTCGCATCGCGGACGCGATTTTTCACGCGGTGGACGGAAAAAAACTGAATGACGCCGGTACTCACACCATTCATCTCGGATCCGTGCGGCATTGTTCCGGAAGGATGATTGATCAGGCGCTTGTGTCAATTTTCCGGGCGCCAAAATCTTACACAGGCGAAAACGTGATCGAAATCAGCGCTCACGGAGGCATGAGAATTCTGAAGGATATTCTGGACGCGGCCATCGAACAGGGCGCGCGCCAGGCGGAGCCCGGCGAATTCACGAGGCGCGCTTTTTTGAACGGGAAAATGGACCTGGCGCAGGCGGAGGCGGTTCTTGATTTAATCAAGGCCAAAAGCGAGAGTTGCGCCCAGGCGGCTTTGGCCCAGCTGCGGGGCAGGTTGTCGGCGGAAATCCAGGCGCTTAAAAAGAAATTTTTACATCTGCTGGCTTTTCTCGAGGCCTATCTGGATTTTCCCGAAGAAGACCTGGAACTTCATTCCGGCGGAGAAATCAAAAAGTATTTTGAAGAAATCGGGGCCCGGCTTCAGTCGCTGCTTTCGACCGCCCGGCGCGGGCAAATTGTCCGCGAGGGAGTTCTGACGGTGATAATTGGCCGGCCGAATGTCGGGAAGTCATCTTTGATGAACGCGCTTCTTGCGCGAGACCGGGCGATTGTTTCGGAATATCCGGGGACAACGCGCGACGTCCTGGAGGAGTCCATCGAGTTGGAAGGGATCTGGTTCCGGCTGGCTGATACGGCAGGGCTTGCCACAAGCGATCATCCGCTTGACCGTGCCGCCATGGAAAGAACGAGGCGCTATATTGATGAAGGAAATCTTTTCCTTTGGATCATTGACGGAGGCACGGGATTGGTTGAAGAGGACAGGGAAATTGGAAATCTGCTGGCAGGGAAAAATGTTCTTCGAATCGTCAACAAAAGTGATTTACTGGACGACAGTACGCGCAAAAAAATTAAAAATGAGTGGAAAGGCGAAACGTGTCTTTTTTTGTCCGCGAAAACAGGGGAGGGGATAGACGGTCTTGAAACGGCTGTCGCGAATACCGTTTGCGCGAACGGCGTTTCAAACGAATCGGTTCTGATTACGCGCGCCCGGCACCGGCAAGCGCTTCAGGAATCGTTTGATTTTTTGGTGAAAAGCCGGCAGGCATTCGATCGGAATGAGTCGCTTGAGTTTGTGGCGATTGATTTGCGGGCGGCGCTTGACGCGCTCCGCGAATTAACGGGCGAAGTGTATCACGATGATTTGCTGGACGTTATTTTCAGCGAATTCTGCATCGGCAAATAAAACCGGCGGTCAGCTTGCCGGCGCTGTCTGTTCGGCGTTTGTTTCCCACAATTCGTAAAAAATGGGCTGAGCGCGGTAAATGCCTTCAAGCTGTTTGGTCAAATAACCGTCCGTCAGCGCGTCAAGATTGGCGCTCAGTTCGTCAATCCGGATCAGCAGGTTGATTTGCTCGATTGGATTTAACGGTTTTTTGAGGACGTATTCGATTTGGGCCCGCCGCCGCTCGAAAAAAAGCCGGGTGGCCTCGCCGACGATGTCGTTTCTGAGTTCCACCATCAGCTTTTCCCGCGAATCAATCGATGTCTGGGCGGAGTTGTATATCAGGTTCGATAAATCCCAATCGACTCGCCCGTTCCAGCTTCTGCTCCAATCATCCGGCCCTAAAATATAAAAATCGGGGTCATTGGTTCCGCCGCGGTCAAGGTCAATGTTGTTGCCGGTGGAAAAACTTTTTCCGACAGAAAAAGACGGCACAAGGGCTTTGAGGCGCGACGCCCAATGCCAGCGCCGGGTTTTCCAGTTGCTGACGTTCGCGTACCGGATCGCTTCTTTGCGGACGGCGTTTGCCGACGGTTCGGCGCGAAAAAGCGTCTGCAGAAGGCCCCAGTGATCGATGTGCGGCAAACGGACCTCCGGCGAAAGATTAAGGCCGTCAATCGAAAGACGGTAAATGCCGTCCCGCGTCGCGGCGTAGA
The DNA here is from genome assembly GCA_964522565.1 of uncultured bacterium. Taxonomy (GTDB): domain Bacteria; phylum Omnitrophota; class Omnitrophia; order Omnitrophales; family Danuiimicrobiaceae; genus CAZFUU01. The sequence goes on from CAZFUU010000073.1 coordinate 6,990, forward strand.
GATGTTCGCCTGCTTCATCAGGAATCAGAAGAAGCCGCCGGACCGCTTCTGAAGGAAACCCGTAATACAATTCTCTCCACCGTTTGAGGCCGAAATCGTAAGCGAAAACGCCTTTCTGAGTTCCGGCAAACAGGAGATCTCTCACGTTCGAATACGCCATGTCGATGATATGTAAATTCAAAAGGCCGGTGTCAGGCAGGCGATCCCAGTGATTGCCTTCATCTTCACTGACGAAGATACCCCGTGTCGTTCCGAGAAAAATTTTATCTTCGGGATTCTGAACAATCAGGATGGTTTTGACCTGTAGAGGCAAGTAGTCGGTGACTTCGTCCGAGTATTCGTCCGTCTCTA
>CAZFUU010000074.1:0-7319 GCA_964522565.1 uncultured bacterium
TGCCTTCCCCCGCCCATCCCATCGGAATCGGAGCAAGCGCTATAGCCAGCGCAACAATTAATGATACCGCTTGTTTCATTTTCCCCTCCCTGTTTTATTTTCCTGCCCACTTGTTACATTCAAGGACATCTCAAGAAATTTTCATCTATGTCCTTTATTATCGGCCAACCCGAAAATATCTTTCCGGAATTTTAGCCGTTTTTTACTTCCGAACCCACGCCCCCGAAGGCATCTGAACCCATTCTCCGGACCCGGCTTTTTCCCGCTGGACTTCCGCGAAAACCGACTTGACTTGAGTCATCCCTGCGGGGCCCAAATTATTCTGATCCACAATCGCCCGGTAAATGACTTCCCGGTCGCGGTTTTCGGCCTGAGCCGTTGCCGAAACCGCCGGAGACCCGTTGCGCGCCTCGACAAAACCCTGATTATTTTCACCCAGGGACCCGGCTGTTTTCAGCTGTTCAATTTCCCGGTACCGATCCTGTCGCGCCGAAAACGCCTGTTGAATTTGAGGCGTCATTTCCCTGATATCGTACTGGCTTGCCCGCGCGACACCCGCTGAAAAGCTCAAACATAAAAAAACCAAAAAAATCAAAAAGGATAAGCTTCTGCTGTTCATGGCTTGGCTCCTTGTGCAATCATGTCTTCAATGTTTGTCGCGGTATCTTTCAGGCCGCGAATATCGACCACAATGTTCGCGTTAATCGTAATGGGGCGGTTGGGGTCTCCGACTGTCTTGAGGGTGCAGCCCGCAACCGCGAAAATCCCGGCCGCAAAAACCAGAAAAGTCAAAAAGTGTTTTAATGTTTTCATGCTCACGTCACCTTGATCAAACCGATCAGTTTGGCCAGGTCGGCAAACGCGTTTTCCTTGTCGACCCGGATTTCGACATTCAAGTTTAATTTTAGATTATACTCGGGAATCAAAATCCGGAAAAGGACTTTTAAACGGTCTTTTCCAGCCAAATCGAGGCCAAAATCGGCTTCGCGATAGCGGACAAATGCCTGCTGTCCCGAGATGATTTTCAGTTTCGCCCTTTCAACGCTCTGCGGCAAATACGGCAACAACGCCTCAAACATACGTGCCTGGATTTGGCCGCCGGGTTCCTCCACGCGCGTTCGCAGTGAAAAAATTATTTCGCCGGCCGCATTCGCGCCAAGCGCAAACGTCCCGGCAATCCGCCCGGTCGTACCGCTTAAATTTTCCGGATTGAGCCAGTCCATCTCTTCGAGGCCAAGCGCATCGATATGCGAATCAAACCTGAACATCCAGTCGCGGCCGGCGCGCACAGTCCCATGCCCGCGCAACCCTTCATACGGTGAAGCGGCAAATTTCACTCCCTCGACCGAAAACGGGACGCCGCCCGCACGATAAACCTTCAAAATGGATTCATTCGTATAAACCCGCCCTATCAGAAGCGTGTTCGCGCCTTTTTCGCTTAAAATGCCCAGCCGGATATTTTCCAGATTGAATTTGAAACCGCGGTCAAGCCAGGCGCGCCCGACTTTCACCGAGCCCTTCTGAATGGGTTCGACCGTGATGCCGTTGAGGAAATATTCGAGCGAAGCCCGGAGCAATGATTCCCTGCGCAAAAAAAGGAAAGTGCCCGCCAGGGCAAACAGAATGAAGCAAATCAAAAAAAATTTTTTCATATCAAAAACGCTTCCTTTCGGAAACGCCTTTCGCCGCGGGCGTTCTCCTGAAACGGCGGAACCGGAAAAATCAGTCCTCAAAAAAACTTTTTGTCGAAAAATCGGCGTCGGTCGTCAGATTAACCCCCAGGCGGCGAAGCCCCTTTTCGTCTCCGGAAGTGGGAATGTGGGTAATGTGGATTTCGCAGCCTTTCAATTCTTTCAATTTTTCCATCGCGATTTGAGAAGTCGGGTTCGTTGCCGCGCTAATACTGAGCGCGATCAAAATTTCCTCGAGATCCAGGCTCAACGCTTCCGCGCGCAAAATATCCTTTTTCATCCGCGCGATCCATTCAATGATGTTGGGCGACAGGAGATGAATTTTATCCGGCACTTCCGCCAAATGTTTGATCGCGTTCAGCACCAGACTGGACGCCGCGTGCATCAATTCCGAATTTTTTCCGGTGATAATCGTTCCGTCCTTAAGCTCGATCGCCGCACCGCAAAAAATACCGCGATTTCCTTTTCCGGCTTCCTGTGCTTCCTGCGCCGCCTGACGGGCCGGCAATACAACTTTCCGGTCATCTGTTTTCGCGCCCAATTCTTCCATCAAAAGCTCGGCGCGCTGGACGGCTTCTTCTTCAACAAACCCAAGCCGGTATTCGCACTGATACCGGAAATAACGGCTAATCACTTCCTGAACCGCCGCGGCCTTGACGACGTCATCTTCAATGATGCCGAATCCCGCCCGATTGACACCCATGTCCGTGGGCGACAGGTATATGGAATCTCCGCCGGTAATTTTTTTCAGGATTCTCTGCATCACGGGAAAAATTTCGACATCGCGGTTATAATTGATGGCGACCGTTTTATACGCCTCCAGATGAAACGGGTCGATTTGATTGAAATCGCCGATGTCCGCCGTCGCGGCTTCATACGCCACATTCACCGGATGCTTCAGCGGAATATTCCAAATCGGAAAAGTCTCGAATTTGGCATATCCGCTTTTCAGGCCTCGCGTGTAGTCGTGATACAGAAGCGTCAGGCATGTGGCGAGTTTTCCGCTTCCGGGGCCTGGCCCCGTGACAATCACCAAAGGATGTTTTGTGACGATATATTCGTTCGCGCCGTATCCTTCCGGGCTGACAATCACATCGACATCGGTCGGATACCCTTTTGTCGCCCGGTGCGTATACACCCGCACCCCGCGCCTCTCCAGTTTATTTTTGAAAATTTTCGCCGCCGGCTGTTCGGCGTATCTGGTAATCACGACGGCCGTGACTTCGATTCCCCAGCTTCTCAAATCATCGATTTGCTTGAACGCGTCGGCATCGTAGGTAATTCCGAAATCCGCCCGCATCTTGCGCCGTTCGATATCTCCGGAATAAATGCAAATAATAATATCCGCTTTGCCGCTTAATTCTTTCAAAAGGCGCATCTTCACGTTGGGATCGAAACCCGGAAGAACCCGGGAGGCGTGATAATCAAAAAGCAGTTTGCCGCCGAATTCAAGGTAAAGCTTGTCCGGGAACCGGCTGACCCGTTCCAAAATCGCGTCGCGCTGTTCGTTCAGATATTTCTCGTTATCGAATCCGGTTTTTGTTTTCAAGGCAACGGTATCCATGTTATTTCTTTCGATAAATTTTTTCGGATGAACTGCTGAATGCCGTATTAAATCATAATTAACGCGTGATATCCAGCGAATCTGTCCGCGCGAGAAAGGGCTAATGGGGTCGGACCCCTTGGATGCCTTGGGGTCTGACCCCATTTTTTCAGGCAATCGTCTCAAATTTCGGGCGCGGCCATTCGCGCGGCACGGGCCAATTCCGAAAAAACCGTTTCGCTATAGTTGCGGCCCGTCGCCGTTAAAAAAATGCGACCGTTTTTTATTTCCAGTAAATTCTCCGCCTGCAGTTCGCCGAGTTTGGGCCGGATATCTTTTTCAATCAAGGCAACCGACTCCAATCCGACGCCCTCAGACAGCCGCAAACCCGTCAAAAGCGTTTCGGTTTCCGCCTGTTCGGCCGTTATCACATCTTCCGTCTCCGGCTGAAAATCATTTTTCAGGCATTTTTCAATATATTTCCGGACATCATGCGCGAACTCAAAACGCACGCCGTTCAGATACGAAACCGCGCTCGGTCCAAGCCCCAGATACTCCCGGTTTCGCCAGTAAATCAGGTTGTGACGGGATTCAAAACCTGGTTTCGCGAATGCCATCAATTCGTAATGCTGATAGCCGGCGGCGACAAGCATTTCTTCCACCAACCGGAACATTTGTTCGTGTGTTTCCGGTTCCGGAAGTTGAAGTTCTCCTTTTGCCTGTTTGACCCCGAACGCTGTTTTCTTGTGAACGTCGAGATCGTAAACCGTCACTTGTTCCGGATTGAGCTTGACAACTTCGTCCAGCGATTCGCGGACATGCGCGACGGTCTGGCCCGGCAAACGAATCATTAAATCCATGCTGATATTCTCAAACCCCGAAGCCCGGAAAAGCTTAAAGGCGCTGTAAATTTCACGGACGCCATGCGGCCGGCCGATTGATTTGAGCATCTCATCCTGGAACGCCTGCGCGCCCAAACTGATCCGGTTGATTCCGAGTTTTCGATACGCATCCGCTTTCTCCGGCGTCACGTCACAGGGGTTGGCCTCACATGTGATTTCCGCGGCGCCGCGGATTTCAAAACCGCGCTGAACAACCTCAAAAAGCATTTTCATCTCTTCAGCCGTTAACCGCGACGGCGTTCCCCCGCCGATGTAAAAAGTATCGAACGCCAAACGGCCGTATTGCCTGGCCCGAAATTCGATTTCCCGGCGAATCGCCTCGAAATATTGCGCCCGAAATTCCGGCGCATCAACCGTCGTACTCGAAAAATCGCAGTAATAACAGCGTTTTTTACAGAAAGGGACATGAACGTATAACCCACGCACAGCTTTTTCTCCTCTTTAAATTTAGACGTATCATACACGATATTTCCCTCCTCAGACACTGTGTTTCATCTGCCTATTGCAAAACACGATGGATAGGTTATACTTATTGTGTTTGACAATAAGGATAGGAAACACTTATGGAGGAATCCTTCACTCAGCCGCGTGTTTTTCTCTTTCTGTAGGTTACGTTTAAACGCGACCTACAGATGGGGCGGACGTGGTTCAGTGAAGCGATCGCTTATGGATATCCATCAACTCCGCTATTTTGTCGCAGTCGCCGAAGAGCTGCATTTTAACCGCGCCGCTCAAAAGAGTCACGTCACACAGCCGACCCTGAGCCAATCGTTAAAAAAACTTGAAGGCGAACTGGGCACTCCCCTGCTTGAACGATCGCCCCAGCATGTCCGTTTGACAGACGCCGGAAAAAAATTCCTCCTTCGCGCAAAAGCGGCGTTAAGCGAACTCCGGAGCGGATTTGAAGAGCTGAGGGAAAGCGACGGGGAAATTTCCGGAGCGATTCGCGTCGGCGTCATCCCGACCGTTTGTCCCTATCTGATGCCGGAAGTGATCGTGCGTCTCAAGAAAAACGCGCCCCGTCTGGCAATCGACCTGTTTGAGGAAACAACGTCACTGATCGTGCAACATTTAAAAGAAGGAACCCTTGACGTTGGAATTCTCGCCCTGCCGATTCCGGAAAAATCCCTTATCTCAAAATCTCTGCTTCGCGAGCCCTTTTACCTTGCCTGCTCCAGACAGCATCCGTTGGCCGCAAAGCGTTCGGTTTCCCGCAAGGACATTGCGAATGAGCAGCTTCTGATTCTCCAGGAAGGCCATTGTTTCGGCGAGCAGTCGCTTGAATTTTGCCGGGCTTCCCGCAAAGATCCGAACGTGATTTTCGAAGGAAGCAGTTTAACCTCCGTCATGCGGCTCGCGGCGCTCGGTTACGGCATCACCCTGGTTCCGGCCATGGCACTCAAACACACCTCCGAATCCGGTATCCGCTGCGTGCCGTTTTCCCCGGAAAAGCCGCATCGCGAAATCGGAGCGATTTGGCGGCTTTCAGCGCAGTTAACCCGCACTCACCATTTCTTCCTCGACACCGTTGAAGGCGTTCTGACAGGCAAGAAATCCTGACGCACTTCCTTAATGGCGAAGAACGCGGCCTATTTTCTCTTCGATGGACTGAACGTTATAATCCAGCAAGTGGGATTCATCCGCTTCATCCTCAACCTTGATGTTGGTGATCACGTGCATCGCGACTTCCCTCATTTTTTCGTGGCACCGGCGGATAAGCGGCATCACTTCATTCCACTCCCCTTCGATGCACGTCCCGGAGGGCGTCAGCCGGTAAGGCAAACCCGAGTCATCAATCGCCCTGAGAACTTCAGCCAATTCCCCGCTCACGTGGACATGTCCGTTCAATGGAATCATCTCCAGTTCAAATAACATTTTCCGCCTCATGTTTTTTAAAATTTCCCGTCACGCGATGTTTTTGTTCCGCATCATCTTGTCTCATGGAAAAAACGTTTTTTCTATTTTTCAACCGGGAACCCGGCTTCCTTCCATTCTTTAATCCCTCCTTCATACGCGAAAACGCGGAAACCGTGTTTCGCCAGCTTTTCGGCCGCTTTTGAGGAAGCCGTGCATGAAGGACTGGCGCAATAAGTGATGACGTCTTTTTGTCTGTCCAGTTCTCCCATCCTTGCTTCCAGCTCGTCGAACGGTATTTTAAGCGACCCTTTAATAAACCCCAGATGATAATAATCGGGCCCCAGCACATTGACGATTTGAATATCGTCTCTCCTGTCCATCCGGGCCAGCAAATCTTCTCGACTGATACAGGTAATGGCTTTCATCTCCCACCTCTTGATTGGATTTTCTTCGCTTTCCTTTTATTTTTAACAAGTGCAGAGCCCGGTCAGGCGGACTGCATGTCACCCGTTAGCGCGCATTCGGGGGATTTCTGACGCACGCGCGCTTACTTCTTACGAATGACATCCGCCAAATCCCGGGCCCATCGTTCTACGGCAAAAAATCCATCGGTTGTTGATTCATCAATTTTTAAAGAGTCCGCAATTAACTTCGCGCCGCTTCTTATCAGCGTTTTTTCCAAAACGTCAACCGATCTCCCGAATTCCGAAAAAATGCTGTCCGCGGGCCCGAATACCGCGGCCTTCCTGCCCTCCAGGTCAAGCGTCCTCATCTCCGCCTCAAATGGAATAAAATCCTCCTGGAGCTCTCCCCCCGTCCAGGTCGAGCATCCCAAAACCGTTACCTCCGAAGCCAGCATATCCTTTTTTGTTGCCTCCTTGACGTCGTATAAATCACACTCAATCCCTTCATCGTTTAAAACCTGCCGAACGATATACGCCAACAGTTCCGTTTTGCCCATATTCGTTCCATAAATAATACTCACCCTGCCCATTTTCCGCCTCACTCCCGATTTTTCAGATTCCTTCAAAATCTTCCTTCAAACAGCCGCGCTTATTCACAGGAACAAGAACGACTACGCTTGGGCAACACTCTTCTCATTCCTTTTTTAATCCTGCGTTTGATTCCGCCTGCTTTTCTCATAACTTCCTCCTTCCGCTTGCTGTCTCATGCTCAAAACTTTAAAGAACACAATCGGTCTCGACCTTCATTAAAGCTTCCCGAAGCTCGGACATTTCCGCCGGCCCGCTTAATTTGTTTAAATGCGCGGCCTCGAAACGGGCGCCAAGTTCCCGGGCAAATTCCGCACACATCTCACATGAGCCG
>CAZFUU010000075.1:0-997 GCA_964522565.1 uncultured bacterium
CGTGATGCGTCGCTCCGTCCGAGCCCACCAACCCGGCCCGATCCAGGCAGACCGTGGTATTGACGCGTTGAAGCGATATATCGTGAATCAATTGGTCATGGGCTCTCTGTAGAAATGTCGAATAAATCGCGCAAACGGGTTTGAGCCCCCGTCGGGCCAACGCGCCGGCAAACGTGATTGCGTGTTCTTCGGCAATTCCCACGTCAAAAAACCTGTCAGGGAATTCTTTCGCGAATTCAGCCAAACCGGTACCGGAAGCCATGGCCGCCGTGATCGCGACGATTTTTTCATCTTCGCGCGCCATCTGCCTGATGGCGCAAGAAAATGCTTCGGTAAACGTCGTTTCCTTTTTTTCCGGTTCTCCGCCCTGCTGGGCAGAATCAATTTTGCCACCCGGCTTAAAATCAAAGGGCGCAATCCCGTGAAACCGTTCGCTGTCCCGCTCCGCGAGATCATACCCTTTCCCTTTTTCCGTGACAACGTGAAGCAAAACCGGCGAATTTAATTTCAAGATGTTTTGAATCGTCCCGACAAGGCCGGTCACATCGTGCCCTTTCATCGGGCCAAAGTACCGGAAGCCGAGTTCTTCGAAAATCAAGCCCGGCACAAACAAGTGCTTGAAGCTCTCGAGCCCGTAATTGGCGAGTTTTTTCATTCTTGGAAAAGCGCTTAATTGCTTTTCAACCTGTTCCCTGACACGGTTATAAAGCGGATTGGTCAAAATCCGGTTCAAATATTTGCTGATGGCGCCGACATTTTTCGAGATCGACATTTTGTTGTCATTCAAAATAATCAACAACGGCTTGCCTAAATGCCCGGCATTATTCAGCGCCTCATAAGAAAGCCCGCCCGTTAAACTTCCGTCTCCGACGACCACCACCACATGTCCGCTTTCGCCTAACAGATCCCGCGCAACAGCAAGTCCGAGCCCCTGCGAGATGGCGGTCGAAGCATGCCCGACAATGAACGGATCGTGTTCGCTTTCAAACGGGCTTGG
>CAZFUU010000075.1:1007-7008 GCA_964522565.1 uncultured bacterium
CGGTAATCATTTTATGCACGTATGCCTGATGACCGACGTCAAAACAAATCTTGTCCTGAGGAGAATTTAATACGTAGTGAAGCGCCACGTTGATTTCCAACGCGCCCAAGCTCGCTCCCAGGTGGCCGCCTGTCCTGGAAACATGTTCAACGAGGCAATCCCTGTATTCCTTGCAAACCTCCGGCATTTTTTCGAGGGGAATTTTTTTTAAATCCGCCGGGGAATTGATTTTGTGAATGTATTGATAGTTTGCCATAGTTTGAGTCCGGCTATCCTTTGCGATTCAGCACGAATTCAGCGATTTGAAGAAGACGATCGGAACCTGGAAAACCCGCTATGGACGCTTTCGCGTTCTCAATTAAATCCGCGGCTTTTTCCCTCGCTTCCATCGCGCTCATCAGGCGCAGATAACCGTTTTCGTCAAGTATATCATCAACGATTTGGAACGCGAAACCCAAATATTCGCCGTATCGAATGACTTTATCTGTAGCAATTTTCCCCGCACGGGCCACCAAAGCCCCCGCCAGGCAGCTTGCCCGAATCAATTGGCCTGTCTTATGAATATGAATATAGTCCATTTTGGCAGGATCTATTTCCCCGGCGGCGGTTTCCAGGTCGACAACCTGCCCTCCCACCATTCCGAAACTGCCGGCCGACCGGCTGATTTCACGAGCCAGGGCCGCCGAAGTTTTTGCATGCTTCATCGTGCTTAACAAGTAAAACGCATGCGTCAGCAGGGCATCGCCGGCAAGAAGCGCGATCGCTTCGCCGTATTGTTTATGGCAGGATGGCTTCCCCCGCCTGAAATCATCATTGTCCATGCAGGGAAGATCATCATGAACCAGCGAATAGGCGTGAATCAGTTCTATCGCGCAAGCCGCCGTCATCGCTTCTTCCGTCTCTCCGCCAAGCATATCCGATACCGCCAGCACCAAGAGGGGCCGGAATCGTTTTCCCCCGCCCAAAACCGCGTACCGCATGGCCGCGTGAATTTTACCGGGATATTCTTCCGCGCGAGGCAGTCTTTCTTCCAACGCCCGTTCGACTTGTTCCGCGCGTGCTTTCCAATAATCCTGAAGGGTGAGGAACTTTTTCCTATTTGCCGTCGGCATCGCTTTTTCCCCGTTACAACAACAGGTCTTCTCCCGATTCGGAAATATTTTTCGGATTTTTCCTGCTCTTCTTTTTCATGCCTTCCGCCGGCAATTCTTTTTCGATTGGGGCGGATGCCGTTTTTCCGCTAAGCGATTGCGTCAGCATTTCGATTTTATTTTCCGCCTGTGCGAGTTTTTGCGTGCACAACCGCGCGAGATGAACGCCTTCCTCATATTTTTTGAGCGCGTCCTCAAGCGAAAGATCCCCGCTTTCAAGCGATTCCACGATTTTTTCGAGATCCGTCAATGCTTTTTCAAACTTGATTTCCTGTTCCATCTTTCTATCCCTCCGATTTTGTCACTTTCGATTCGATAACACCGCGATGCAGACGCGTCCGGATTGTCATCCCCTGCGCTGCCCGTTTGCTGTCTTTCAGAACGTGCCCTGAATGATCAAAAGTTAGACTGTATCCGCGGTTTAAAATTGCGAGCGGGCTTAATGTTTCAAGTTTGCCTGCCAGATTCCGAAGCCGGTGATGCTGGCGTTCCAGATACCCGCGCGCGTAGTTTTGAATTTGACGGGCAAATTCATCCACGCGCTGTCTGAATTCATCCAAATAATGCAGCGGATTTTTAAATCCGTAACTGTCTCTTATCCTGAGAATCCGCTGGCGGTTGTTTTCAAAAACGACCTGAATGGCGTTCCGCATCCGCTGGCCTGTTTGTCTCAATTTCTCATCCACTTCATCCCAAAACATCACCATTTTTTCGGCGGCGGCCGTAGGCGTGTGCGCGCGAAAATCAGCCGCAAAATCCGAAATCGTCCAGTCCACCTCATGTCCGACGGCCGAAATCACCGGGATCCTTGATCCGGCCACAGCCCGCGCCACGGTTTCTTCGTTGAAGGCCCACAGGTCTTCCAAACTTCCTCCGCCTCGCCCGACAATCAGCACATCCAGTCCGGGAAAATCATTTAAACGCCGGATTCCTTCCGCAATCTCTCCGGCAGACCCTTCTCCCTGAACCCGGGCGGGATAAATCATAATTTCAAGCCCGTAAGGGCGTTTGTGAAAAATTTTCAGCATGTCCTGAATGGCGGCGCCCGTCGGTGACGTGATAATGCCAATTTTTTTGGGAAATTTCGGTATGCTGCGTTTGCGTTCCTGCGCGAAAAGCCCTTCTTTTTCCAACCTTTCCTTCAACTGACGAAACGCCAGCTGAAGAGCGCCTAATCCTTTCGGTTCGGCGCGGGAAACGTAAATTTGATACTGCCCGCGAGCTTCATAAACGGAAATCCTTCCGATACAAATGACCTGAAGTCCGTCCTTGAGCTCAAATTTCAACTGCTGGTTTTCGCGCGCAAAAAAAACGCAGCCGATTTGCGCGCTCTCATCCTTGAGCGTAAAATACATGTGCCCGGAAGAATGTTTCTTGAAATTTGAAATTTCGCCTTCCACCCAGATGGATCGGAATTCTGATTCAAGAAGCCCACGAATATGCCGCGTAATTTCGCTGACTTTATAGATCTTCTGTGTTTTCGGCGTCGTGATTTCGAACTGATTCTGACTCATAAACGTTCGCAGACCCGCTTGATGGATAATGATTTTCCCGTTGAAACGTCAATTTCAACGATCGCGCCGCAAAGCCGGATATCCCCCGAGGCCACCTCCGTGCGCGCCGGAATTTGCGTCAAGAATTTATTGATAATCTGCTGGATATCCCGTCCCAGCACCGACTCGTAAGGCCCGGTCATCCCGAGATCCGTGATATAGGCGGTTCCCTTGGGAAGAACCCTTTCATCAGCGGTTTGAATGTGCGTGTGAGTTCCCGCGACCGCGCTTGCCCGTCCGTCCAGAAACCATCCCATCGCGACTTTTTCGGAAGTCGCCTCAGCATGCATATCCACCAGAATAACCGGCGTTTCGCCGCGCGCCGCGTTGACTGCCGCCTCAACCGCGCGAAACGGACAATCCATCCCCTGCAGAAACACGCGCCCCATCACATTGATCACCGCGACTTTTACGCCGTGAGCGTTCGTCGCCACCACCATGCCGCGGCCCGGATTTTGGCGGGGATAATTAACGGGCCTCAGAACCCGCGGATTTAGCTCCAGAATCGCGGCGGCTTCCTTGTTCTTATACACATGATCCCCGGAAGTCACAACATCAACGCCGCAATCAAAAATTTCACGCACCGTTTCCTGCGTAATACTCGATCCGCCCGCCGAATTCTCGCCGTTCACAATGACAAAATCCAGGAATTCCGTCTCTCGCAATCTCGGGATAATTTCACGGCACGCCCTGCGGCCCGGCTTGCCCACCGTATCGCCTACCATCAAGATTTTTATTTTTTCCATATTTTCCCCTTCCATCCCATTAGCGAATTCGGAACGGATGCCGGCCGCTAATTCGTAATAACACGATTCAATTGAATATCATGCCGCAAACGAGGAATCTTGTCCATGACCTGAAAATCAAACCCGAATCCCCACGTGCGCGTCCGGCCGCTCAATTTTCCCAAAAACCGGTCGTAATATCCTTTGCCGCGGCCCAACCGGTAATTCGCCTTGTCAAATGCCAAACCCGGCACAATGACCAAATCCAGATTATCCGGGCAAAACGGCCGCCGGATCGATTCTTTGGGTTCGAAAATCCCGTAGGCGCCCGAAATCAAATCCTCATCGAAAGAACTGATCCGGACGGCCATGAGTTCATTTTTAACCTGATCGACACAGGGAACCGCCACGCATTTTCCCTTGGCAAGCGCCCAATCAATCAATTTTCGTGTTTCCACTTCTTCCTCGCGCGAGACATAGATCATCACGTATCCGGATTCTCTAAAGGCGGGATCCGCCTCGGCTTGCGCGAAAACGTGATCACTCCGGCGAAGGCGATCCTGCTGCGATTGCGCATAAAGCCGGCGGCGCATTTCCTGCCGGTATTTTTCTTTTTCCTTATTGATCGCAAATAACATTGGCAACCAGCCCAATTTTACCTGTCGGTATGTACAAATATTTGCCCCCAACTGGACTCGAACCAGTCTATCCGGCTTAGGAGTCCGGCGCTCTATCCACCTGAGCTATGGGGGCGAAATCGTGTAACCTATTACGTCTAAACACGTTATATGTAAAGCCAAAATCGGACACCTTGTCCGATTTTGACTCCGGTGTCCAAATAGTGTCCATTTTTTTGTACAAAATCTCCACCGCACGGCTTTTGTGATCCGGCGAAAGGTGCGAATAACGAAGTGTCATTTTCAGATCTTTATGTCCCAAAAGCTCCCGAACAGTATTTAAATCCACACCCGCCATCACCAAATGAGAAGCAAATGTATGCCTCAAATCATGAAAACGAATGCCCAATATACCACATTTTCGGAGGGCTGTCTCGAAGGACTTCCTGATATTGAACGGTTCGCCATCTTTACCTGCAAATACGTATGAACTGTCAGGATGTTTCCGAATACTCAATAAAGCTTCCCGGACTGCGGGATTTATCGGAATATACCGTTTCTCGTTATTCTTGGTCTCAAAAAGACAGATAAACCCCTTTTCAAAATCAATGTCAGGCCAGCGCAAAAACTTGATTTCACTCTTCCTCATGCCCGTATTAATGGCAATCGTCACAACCGTCTTTAAAACCGGAGAACAAACCCGGAGAAGCTTCTCGATTTGCTCCTTCTCCAAATATTTCAACCGACCAGGCGCTTCTTTAAAAAATTTCACCTTCTTAACCGGATTATCTTTTGCCATGTTCCAATCAATCGCCCGGTTAAACATTGATTTCAAACACGCCAACGCACGGTTGGTTGTCGCTGGCTGAACTTCCATCCGCCGTTTAACCTTATACGCTTCAACCATAAGGGAATCGATTTCGGACAAATATTTTTCGCCGAAGAACGGAACCAAACTTTTCATAATATAAAAGTCCGACGACTTCCAGGACCGCTTATTTGGTTTGGAATGCATCTCCAAATACGTACTCGCGAAATCCTTAAATTTAATCCTGCTATCTTTTTGAACATCCAAAAATTTATTCTCGGCAATTTCAACTTTCCGTTTCTGAAGAACGGACTGTGCCAGCGTTTTGCTTGATCCTATCATTTCCCGCCGCCGGCGCCCATTGACACGATAATCGATATACCAGTTCTTTCCCTTTAAAAAAGTGCCCATCACGCCCTCCTCGTAATCCTTTGCAACCGTTTCAGGTCAGCCGCTGTCCAATACCGGTAGTTGTTCATCGGATCACGCTTGGCCTTCGGTATTTTCCCTGCCTTTTCCCAGTTGTAATATGTCTTACGGGAGATCAGAAGCGCTTTCTCAATGTCTTCAATCAGGTAACGCTTTTCCATACGGAATACCTTACCATAGTTTACCCAATTAAACAATCGCTCATTCGCGCCTCATTCATACAAAGGGACTGTATGCTTCCGGATATAATCATCGATCGCACTTTGCCGGAATTTGATTAATCTACCGACTTTGACATGCTCAATCTTCCGAAGGCAAATCCACGTGTAAAGCGTATGCACGCTAATTCCAAGTTGATCCGCCGCTTCTTTAATTCCGATCACACTTTTCACCTTTTCCATTCAACTTAAAAACTTCACCCCCTCAGTTTGCTGTTATTTCGTCTTACACTACCGCATTCCTCACCGTTGATTGACCCGGATCTGTTTTATTACCCACTAAAATCCGAGAACCGTTAACCGGTTTCCTTAATGCCTCTTTTGCAATTACTATCTTTGCCTCACCACCATGAACTATCACTCCCCGAATCCATTTCACCGGTAATACAAGCCCAACCCACAAACAACCAATCACAAGCCAACACGTCACCACAAATCCAATCACCTTAACCCCAAACAACCTAACCCGTTCAATCAACCAACCCAAATTACCCGCCACC
>CAZFUU010000076.1:0-6991 GCA_964522565.1 uncultured bacterium
CGCCCGAAAATCCGGCGAGCGGCAGCGTAAAACCGGCGAACCGGTTCAATCCCAAAAAAATACTTAACGCGACGGCAAGCCCGGCGCCGCCGGAAATTCCAAGCGTATACGGCTCGACCAGAGGGTTCCGGAACATTCCCTGCAGGATAACGCCCGAAAGCCCGAGCGCCCCGCCGACCGCGAACGCCAATAAAATCCGCGGAAGCCGGATATCGAAAATAATATTGTGCTCGGGGCCCGTCTCCCCTTTCCATAAAACCGCGAATACTTTTTCGAGCGGAATTCCGGCAGACCCAACCATCAGTGAAAATAAACCAGCCGCGACCGCAATGCCCGCGAAAAGAAATGTCCAGAAAAACCATTTCGCGATTCGATTACCTCTCGCGTTAAACGTGTCATCCCCGCATGTTTTAAGCGGGGATCTAGTAGATTCCCGCTTTCGCGGGAATGACAAAAACCGTATAAATTTACCGAATAATTTCACGTCAACTCCGGATGTAACAAACGAATCATTTCTTCTAACCCTTGAACAAAACTCACGGGCGTGGGGCTGCAGAGCGGCGTAGAACTGACCACATAAATCCGATGATCTTCTGCCGCTTTCAGGCCGGCCGTTTTCTCCCAAATTTCTTTTTCATTTTCATCGCTCGGCCCCATGCTCACGATAATAATCACGTCCGGATTACTCACGACCACTTTTTCCCGGGAATAACCGGCGTTCCGCGCGCCCGACGCGATATTGACGCCTCCGCCATATTTCAAATAATCATTCATGAACGAATCGTCCGTCACCGTCACGAGGGGTTTGGCGCCCAATTGAAAAAACACCGCCGGCTTCGGAGCGGCTTCAACCGATTTCTGCAAACGATCTACTTCGGCCCGGGCTTTTTCGACGATCGCATCCGCTTTTTTTTCCTTTCCGGCAATCTTTCCGAGCTTCAGGAAAATATCGCAAATTTCTTCGAAATTTTTCCCGGGTGGAATTTCAACGACCCTGATTCCGAACTCTTTCAGCTTCCGGCTGGCTTGCGGATTGGTCAACGGTGTAGAAAACACCAAATCGGGCTTCAGTGAAACAATTTTTTCAACATTGACCTCAACGACATTCCCGATTTTTTCTTTTCCTTTCCCGCCCGCAGGCCGGTCACAATAGATTGTATTCGCTATCAGCCGGTCATCCGCGCCTAAGAGATAAATTGCTTCCGTCACCGCCGGACCAAGCGAGACGATTCGTTTGTAAGTCGGCTCTTCAGCCTGGATTTTTTGACTAAACAAAAAAAAGCTGAAGGAAATCATTAAAAGCGTCATTGCGAGCGTCCGCCATAAAAAAGGCGGATCCGTCCGTTCTTTTTGGCGGATAGCGAAGCAATCTGCAATTGGGATTGCTTCTGTCCCCCCGTTCTTGCTTTGGCAAGAAAACACGGGGATCCCTCGCAATGACAAACGTAGGAACCTGAAGATTTTCATCTATTCACATCTTCCAATTCAGCAGGAGTAAGGTTCAACACCCAATGATTGCCGACAAGCATTTTATCTTCGCATACGATTTCAACCGGCTTTTTAAAAATCGGCCCATCATAGACAAACGTGTGATACTCGCCTTTTTCTCCGCAGAGGTCGATATTTCCGGCCGCTTCGGCTTTTCGGACAAAATCAGCGTCAATGTCGCAACCGAGCCAGCTTTCATCCATGTAGTTTGCGTCCGTCACGCAAATTTTCGCCCTGAACCCCGCGCCAATCAATTCGTCAATCAGTTTTCGCCGGCCTTCATTCCAAAGCGGCAAAATCGCACGGAGCCCGACTTCCCCGCACACCCGTTCCACCCAGTCCCTGTGCGCCTGAAGGTCGATATCGCCAAAGACACCGGCTTCGACGCCTCTATTTTTTAAATCCAGAAGGGCTTCTTTGAATCCCGACTCGTAATCATTCCAGGTTGCGCTTCGCTGTACCATCAAAACGCCGGCGGCGTTCGCCTGCAGTTGTAATAATTCCGGGCTCAAACCGTGCGACCGGGAACGGGTTCCCGTTTCATCGAGCATATTTAAAAAGCAGGCGACCTGAATTTGCGGGTCTTTCATCGCGCGGTAACAGGCAAGCGCGCTGTCTTTTCCGCCGCTCCAGGAAACGAACACCTTCATAAAAGGCCCTGACCGGGTATTCACCCTTCGTCTTTCAGCCGAAACGTGATCGGAATCTCGAGATGTGAAATGACGGGCCGCCCGTTTTTCAACGCCGGCTGGAATTTCCAGTTTTCGGCGGACTCAAGCGCGGTTTGATCCAGAATTTCGTGGCCGGACGATTTTGCGACATGACGGCGGCCGACCGCGCCGTTTGCCAAAACCTCGGCCGCAACGACCGTTTCTCCCTCCCATCCCCGCCGGACCGCGAGTTTCGGATACACAATCGGTTCAGAAATGGATTCGAGATGAGGCAGAACGAATAAGGCCGCTCGATTGCTCTGAATCACCACTTGCGGTTTGATGTCGAGAGCAATCCGTGCGTCTGCCGGCAAATCCCTCTCAATCCCCAGTGGAATGTTTTGGGTTTGAATGGCCCGCTCCGGGGAAAGGAGGGCACTCTCCTTTGCTACGACCGCCGGCCCGAACAAAACGGTAAAATAAATCAGAAAAAAAGAGAATTTCTTCACGTCGCCAGCTCCCGTCTCATAAAAACTCCCACTTCGCGCCGAGTAAAAATTCACGGCCGGCGCCGGGATTCACGAATGTGTATGTTCCGGCGGGATAAATTGACGTCCCCCATGATGTCGCATTTACCGCGCGGGAGTAATACTTTTCATCAAAAATATTGTTTACTTTAAAATAAATTTCCTTTCCGCGCCAGTTAAAAGAAAGAATAAAATCCCAAACCGAATATGCCTTGATCCAGTGCCCGGCGCCTCCGGTCGCATTGAGCGTCGCTTGATCCGTTGATTCATAAGAAGCCGGGTGCTGACGGCCGGTAAATATGCCGTTCATGCCAATCCTTAAACCGTCATAAGGCGTTCCCAGCCGTTTTAACGGATATAAATTCCCGCCAAGGGTAAAGCGGTTGGCGGGAATTAAACCCAACGATCTTCCATCAACGGTATTATTATAATTATTATCAACCTCCCGAATATAAGATTGCGTCCAGGTATAGGATCCATATAAAGAAATCTCTTTGAAAGGCATCAGATCAACCCGTTGTTCAATCCCATACCTGCGGCTTTTCCCAATATTGACATTTTCGTTATTGTCCTGATCCCACGCTATTTCATTATTAACATCAATCAGAAAATAACTGAATTTGCAGGCGGCAATATTACGATACCGAAAACGAGTGCCAACTTCGTAGCTATTAGATTTTTCCGGTTGCAGAGGAGATTGGGTATAGCCAGAATAAGGCGTTAACTCATCAATTGTCGGGACTCGGAATCCTTGCGAAAAGTTTCCAAAAACATCCATCCATTTAAACGGCTTAATCGTTACGCCCGTCGAAACGGTTGATTTGCGCCAGAGCTGGCTAATATTATCTTCTGTGATTTTATCACCTATTTTAACCCGGTGAAAATCATGACGCATTCCGGCATAGGGAATAATCCTGTTCCAGAATTTTAACGTCTGGCGCCAAAAAAGGCCTATGTTGCTGTAAACGGCCGTCCGGTCTGTTGTCGCCGGCAAATCTTCCTGAATGTGCCCCTCAAAGCCGTAGCGCTGGAGAGACAGTTGCCTCGCCCGGCGAAACTCCATTCCGAGAAGCGATTCATTTGCAACCTTGTCCCACTGGTCTTCATACTTCACCTGCCAGGTCAGATTCCTGTCCCGGGCCTTGGTGTGGACAAAATTGGTATAAGGGTCAAATCCATGCACAAAATCCGTAAAAGTCCCATAAGTCGTAAACGCGTTCCGCCGGTTCGACCGCTGGCTTCCCATCATCGACGCCGTGACCCGGTCATCCCAGAATTTTTTGTCCGCGCCGATTTGGATGATCGTATCCCTGAATTTCCATCCGTCCAGCGGCTTGTTCGAGCGCCGCAAGTCGCCGGACTGAAACTGGTCAAAGGTAATTTCGCCGGTGTTATTAATGGCATCATCGATATGTTTCCAGTTGAAATAAATTTTCCCCTGCTCGTCCGGAAGCTCGTAGGATGTCTTGACGTCAAAAGAAGTCAGGCGAAAATCATTGTGCGACCGAAAACCCTTTGAGCTGTCACGTTCGCCGTTGAAATAATATTTGAATTTTCCGCGAAGAGGCGTGATTGCGTCCCCAATCGTTCCGCTCACCCCCTGGTTGAACCGGAGCCCGCGAAAACTTGTCCATTCAAGCCCGCCGAAAAGATGCACCGGCTTTTCGCTTGCCTGCCCGGTTGTGATATTGACAACGCCCGCAAAAGCGTTGCTTCCGTAAATTGCCGAGGACGACCCGCGGTCAATCTGAACCGATTCGACGTTCCTCATCCGGATGAACGGAAATTTGACGGTGTTGTTGTCAACGTCATTGACACGCACGCCATCAACCAGAAAAATCACATCGCTCGACGAATTGAACCCCCGCATCGAAAAGGTCGCATCAAAGGTGTTCCCGACTTCATCGTAAAGGACAATCCCTTCGGCGTCCTTAATCGCTTCCTGAAATGTCGCGGGCTGTGTCGCATTCAATTCTTTTTTGCCTTTGTAGGTGACATTGCGCGGGACATCATTGAGTTTTTCTTTGTCGCTTGGTAGGCGAGAAGCGATAACCGTCACGTCGGCTACAGGTTTTTGAGCTGTTTTTTTCACATCGTCTTGCGAAGAGGACTTCGTAACTTTTTCTTCCTTTTCATCTTCCGCTTCTTTTGTTGCACCATACGCAAAGGGGTTCGCAACAAAACAGATAACTAGAATCAGAAAAACCCATTGAGGAAAATTAGCGGCATGACTCAAAAACTGTTGAATTGATTTCAGGAAGTGCTCGTTCCCGGACATAAAAAACCCCTTTTTGATTTATCTCCAAACAGGAGATCAAAAAGGGGAAAAATAATTGCCCGCATATTGTTTCTCTGCTCGGAGATGCTTTATTGAAGGCAGGTCTTCTGACTGGCAAGCTTCTTAGATTCTGTTGACACTTTAATTGCGTTGGCCGTTTACTGATGTCATTCTGAGTCCTGTAGGGACGAAGAATCTAGAATGATCCTTCGCTTCGCTCAGGATGACATGCGGGCAAAACGCGCAAATATCAACCGAATCCGTTCCTACTCGCGAACCTTCCCGTCCCGATAAATCGGAACAGTGGTATTCGCCTGATTTCATCATCAGGCGCGACAAGCGACAACTTTGAAAGCTGTCTACCTGTGCATCGCTTTCGTTCTTGCCGACAGCGGCGGCACCGTGGAGTCGTCTCGCCCTTTTTTAAGGCGGACGCTCGCTTCCCTTTTAATTCTCAAACCATTCGATTCGAGAAACCTTTGCTTCGCCACGCGCACCACGCTCGTGTAAATCAATTAAACGCCGCGCAGGGCGAGCATATTTTAAAAGAACTTTCAAACGTGTGAAAGTTATCACAACATTTTTGAGGTGTCAAATGGAATCCACTGGAATCCATTGGAATCACGAGTTATTGGGGCCGGACCCCAAAAATCATGGAGCGTGCCCCCTGACACAACTGTCTTTAAAAACCGATTCGTTTTCGTCTTCGCCTAATTTCCTGAAAACAAAAAGATGCTCGTGCATAATCAAAAGAAAGTCCTTCTCCTGCGCGCCCCAATATCGGGTAGTCGAACAATTGTGCTGAACTTTAATGACATCTTCCTTAAGAATGAATCCGGCCTTGAGGAATCGTTGCATCACGGAAAAAGCGAGTGGGACATAATGCCGGCGCCGGCGGGTGTCGCCAATCAAAATCGCGCAATATTTTCCGGGCTTCAAAACCCGATAACATGCTCCGGCAACTTTTTCGATTTCGTCACAAAATCTTGGCAAGCTGCTAATGGCGGACAAATCCCCTTCAACATCTTTATCGCCATATTTAATAATATTCAAATAAGGAGGATGTGTCGCAATCAAATCAACACTTTCATCTTTAATCGACACCAGATTGCGCGCGTCACCGCACGCAATGACGGGTTCGAAATATTTTTGTTCCAGTGAAAATTCACATGCGGTTTGCGCTAACCGAACGGCCTCGGGATGGATATCGAAAGCAATTCCACGTCGGCCCAGTGATTTTGCTTCAATCATGGTTGTTCCGCTCCCCACCATCGGATCCAAAACAGTATCGCCTTCTTGGGAATAACGCCTGATGAGATTATTTGGAATTTGAGGCGCCCAATTGCCGCGATACTTCGCGTTATGCGTTAACCATTTGCCGCGATCAGGGAATGACCATACAGTGGTGGTTTCAATTTGAAACTCGCAGGAAGAAATATCATTTGTCAGACTATTATTCATCAACCGTCCCAATTTCTAGCTGTGAAATAACTTTCTCATTGGTATATCTCTTTTTAAAATAAAAAGCTCTTCTTTTGACTTTCATCACCCCGCCTTTGCCATCGGGAGCATCGGCAAGATCTCGTTTGTTTTGCCCCTTTGTTTTTGGTTCGATAAAATGCCCCATCCTGCAAGAAAGCTTGTCAGCTTCTCCCCGTATAACATATTCCTGTATCTTCTCCCAATCTCCTTTAAAGATTGCTCGTGCTTCCGCGCAAGGCACATCTATAAACCAATCAAGAATAACATATTGATCTTGCGAGACAAATGTCCCATTAATTTTCCCAACACCATAAGCAATCCAAAAAATTGTTTCGATTTTTTCGTGAATTTCTGCGGTCTCCCATTTTTCTTGTGCCAAGCGACAATAATTAATCGTTTTTATTTGCGTCGGTTCCTTTGCTTTGAGATTCTTCAATTGTACTGGCAGTACTTTTATTTCTATCTTCAGCTGTTCAAGATCTGCTTTGGGGCGGCTATTGTTAGGCAAACCTAGCAGATTTTCAATAATCAGCCCAGCAGCACCCTTTTTAAAATGAATATGTTTA